>SKGS01000207.1 GCA_007117355.1 Lishizhenia sp.
GAAATGATAGATGCGTATAAAGGAAGACTGCTACCTGAAATAGCTGTTTTTTACACTGAAAAACCAAAGCTCATCGCTGAGCTTGTCGGAGGAAGATTCCCTGGTTTCCTTTTCAAATCTAAAGATGGTAGCATTGTTCGTTGGCAGAGTAAAGGATTTGGAACTCGGGCCTTAGATTGGATTGAGTCTTCATCGAAAAAGTAATATATTGGTTGAAGTTCTTAGTGGTTGCGCATGCACGGAGTCAACAGAAATAAGTGATGTTTTTTCAAAATTATGCTTTTATTATCAATTCAAACTTATTTCTCTGTGACAAATGTTTTGATGTGTCGTGTACTCATGGAATCATATCGTGCGTCACGATTTCGGCGTTCTCGATACACTTTTAACTACACTACGTTTCGTTAAAACAACTTGACCACCGAATACTTTTGTTTCAAAAAAACATAGTTTTTAAGTTACTATTATTAGATGTCGAGTGATAATGACTGAAATGTAATGGAGTATCAGTATTTTATAGAGAACCCAAGATTGAACATTATTATTTCTATTCTTACAGGAAGCTATATCCTAAAACCAATAAAGTATGCGTTTTCCCTGCTATCATTAATTAGACTTTTCGTGGTATTGATATTTTTTCCTACTTTTATACAAACACGAAAAGTATGCTGTATAGAATTCTAAAATTCCTTATTGGTTTAGGTATTCGCATTTATTACCGTGAAATAAAGGTTATTAATCAAGGGCATTTACAATCAAAAAAGCCATTGATTATTATCGCTAATCATCCTAACACGCTAATGGATGCTTGGGTTATCGGGATGGTATGTAAGCAACCAATTTATTATATGGCCAAGGCTACTTTGTTTGACTCGCGATTCAAGTTGTATTTATTAAAAAGTTTAAACATGATTCCCATTAATCGCAAAGGGGAAGGAGAAATTAAAGGGGTAAACAATGACGATTCACTAGAGGAATGTTATCGCGTTTTAGAAGAAGGAAAGACATTGGTCATTTTTCCTGAAGGGACGAGTTATAAAGAGCGTGTTTTAAGAAAGCTAAAAACTGGCACAGCTCGAATTGCATTGGAGACTGAGAGAAGAAATGATGGTAAGTTAGGGTTAGAAGTCGTCGCTGTTGGCCTAAACTATTCACAACCAGAGAAATTCAGAAGTAAAATACTCATACATGTGGACAAACCTAAAAAGGTACTACCATACCTTGAAGAATATAAAACAAATGAAATCGAAGCTGCTCGCACACTCACAGATGATTTTAGAATATCCCTAGAGAAAGTTCTATTAACCGTTGAATCAAACGAAGATGAACTATTAATAGATCAACTCTATAAGCTACTTAACTCAAAATACGAAAAAAACTCCAAAAGAGGTATAAATCAACAACTCGTTCAATTAAAGGATATAAAAGCTAAAATTGATGAGCTAAAGTTATTAGAACCTTGGCGATTAAATGAGATTGAACTGCGGATGAAAGCTACTCAATGGAAACTTGAAAAGTTAAAAATTCGAGCAGAGATGTTGGACAGAAATTTAAAATTCTGGTTGTTTGTTAGACAATTATTCACCTCTCTATTATTCATATTAGTTGCTTTTCCCTTGTTTATTTATGGGGCTATAATCCACATTGTTCCTTTTCAACTTACGGATTATATTATTCCTAAGCTTTCGAAGGACATAGAATATTATGCGCCTTTTGCTGTTTTATTAGGAATCGTTTTTTATCCATTAAACTACGCTATAATTCTTTATGTTGTGGGTTATTTAGTATTTGGCTTATCCACCAATGCAATTATTTTAGTACTTCTATCCTTCCCCCTTGCTGGATTATTTGCTTATTGGTTTGTTGCCTACCTCAAACATATTAGTTTTAAATGGAGATACCTCCTTTTAATGGTGGACAGAAAAAATGCACTGAAAGAATTACAAAAGGAAAAACAATCATTGAGAAAGCTCGTTTTTGAATAAATTAGCAGCAAGATTTACAGGGTTTAGAAAAATAATGGAATTAGAAATTTGCTTTGAGGACGAGTACATTGTTGCTATAAATAAACCTACGGGACTTTTGGTACACAGAACGACTTTGGCAAATGACACGGCTATTTTCGCTTTGCAACTCTTGAGAGATCAACTAGGACAAAGAGTTTTTCCAATTCACAGACTAGACAGAAAAACATCCGGTGTTTTATTATTTGCGAAAAAACAAAAGGCTGTTGCTCATTTTCAATCCACGCTTCAAGATTTTGGAACAATTAAGCGTTACTTGGCTGTTGTGCGCGGTTTCTTTCCCGACAAACAAAAAGTTACGCACCCGCTTAAAACAGAAAAAGGCAAAATTCAAAATGCTGAAACACATTTTTCAAGAATTGCACAGTCAGAACTTCCCATCCCTTTTGGAAAACATTCTACTTCACGCTATTCATTGATAGAAGCAATTCCAAAAACTGGTAGAATGCATCAAATAAGAAAACATTGCAACCATTTACGACATCCTATTATTGGAGATCGACCCCATGGCTGCAACAAACAAAATAAGCTATTTATAGATAAGTGGGGATTAAATGAAATGTTGTTACATGCACATTCATTGACTTTTGTGCATCCTTTTACATATAAGCAGATTCAAATTGTCGCACCTTTTTTTCCAACATTTCTGACATATATAGAACTATTAGGGTTAGATGTAAAAGAAATTTCAGCTTCTTGAATTTGATGTGTATATGTAGAGGAGAAATTACTGTTTTCGGTGAATAGTTTTGAGAACTAAGGAAGTACAAAAACTATCATCATAACTTGTATTTGGTGAACAGGAATGTAAATACATTTTAGACTGAACATTTCTGTGAATTTTTTATTCTCAAATTTTATTCTATATTTGTTACTCTATAAGACTTGAGAAAACTAATAAGTTAGACACTACTAAAAACAATTATATCTCGCTGTATTTGAGGTTTTTATTTAATATTAATACTAAATAATTATGAAAACAAAATGGATGTATGTTGTTTGTTGTTTTGGATTTTTTGCTTGTACCAATGAAACATCAAATGAAGAAACTACGGGCACTCAAAGTGAGCACATAGAAGCTGAAGCTTCAACAGAAAACGCAGATACTGAAGGTGAAAGAAAATTTGAATTAGGTCCTAGGCCTGAAAAGCCAATGCTTAACAGTTATGGAGAAGATTCTACTGATGAGGAAGGACTCTCTGTATATCCAGGAAGAGATACTATTTGGTTGGATGAAGAATAAACAGACAAAATAATTCGAAAAAAGATAGAACTAAGATTAACAATTATTCTAGCAGCACATTGCATTAGCTTGAGATAGTTAAAAAAACTAATTAAAATCATTTTTTAAATTAATTTTTTCTATTACTTTTGTTTAGAATTAATCTAAATAAAGATGAATCAGGAATTTCACGCATTTGATTGTAGCGTATTGAATCAAAATATTCTTGACTGCTGCGATAAGAAAAAAAAGTGTTGCAAAAAATACAAGAAGAAAGGAAAGTTTTGTGGCTCTTGCCCAAATAAATAAGAGTCAACACTAAGCTGTAATGGGCTGTAAAATTGCTATTATACCTTTTTGTTTTGCTTTGTAAGCGCAAGATAAAGTTCTTCATCTCGACTATAAATATCCTTTCGGTAATAAACTCCTTCTTTGCTTCCCCATGCGGTTAAATAGTAAATATACACTCCTACGGGATTCTTAAGTACAACTGTTCGTTCATTTTTAAGCCCCATATTTTGTCGAATGGTTGGGTAATTCCAATTAACCGTGTCTTGTAATAAATGAAAAGCAAGCTCTGTTGGTTGTTCAACTCTTATGCAACCCGAGCTAAAGGTTCTGTTATCTCTATCAAAAAGGTTTTTGGAAGGTGTATCGTGTAAATAAACATTGAATTTATTAGGAAACATAAACTTTACTCTTCCAAGTGCATTGTTATCTCCAGGCATTTGTCTAATCATGTAGGGAAAATTTCCTGTTCGCGCTTTCTTCCAGTCAATTGAATTAGCATCAATCTTCTTACCAGACCTATCCAATACTACCATGTTATTTTTCGCCAAATACGCCATGTCTTTTGCAACAGCAGGCAAGACATCGTTTCTTAAAATCCCAGGTGGGATAGTCCAAGTTGGACTAAAGACCAAATAAGTCATTTTTGCCTCAAAAACTGGAGTTTGTCTAAAATCACGGCCTACAACAGTGCGCATGTGAATTATCGTATCTTCATCTTCCATGAAATCTAACGTAAAATCTGCGATATTCACCAGCACACGTCTAGCTGTTTTTTCTTCTGGTAACCATCTCATTCTTTCTAAGTTCACCAAAAGCTTTTTTAACTTTTCCTCCTTGGAAAGGTTCATCGCTTCTAACGTGTTTAGCCCTACTCTGCCATCTGGAATTAACCCAAATGAAGTCTGTAGTTTTTTAATTCCATCTAACAAGTGCGTTAAACTATCTTCATAAAAAGAAGTGTCTCTTTGTAAATAACCAAGTTCTTCCAATCGTTTTGCAATTTCATAATTATAGGTAGAATCTTGGTCAACATCTAACGTTAAACGATTACTTGGGATTTGAATTTTTTCTTCCTGCGTGATGTTGTCTTTCAAAAATTTAACCTCTTCAACCACATTTGTGTAATACCGGTTTTTTGGATAAAACAACTCCATGAACTCATGGATACTATCTGAATAAACAATTTTGCAGAGCTTTTCATCTAAGGCTAACTCTGGACGTTGTCGTTGTATTCCCCATTCGGTCTTTAGACTTTCGGGATTGATTTTCCCATTGTATAAATGAGATGCAATAAGTAAAAACGCATCGCTTGCTAGAATGTCGATTGCAGCAATTAAATAAGGAGATGAACTTTCGGCTGTAAGTTCACTTCTAATAGCTTTTAGAGCATCCAAATGATAATCTGAAGGATTGAAACCATGATATTCTAGTTGTTCAATGTACTTTAGAAAACTATCCAAGCGCACTAGGTCATTCGATGATTTTAACCATAGGGGATAAAAATTATTTTCTACATACACTTTAGGTAGAAGCTTTGATGAATACAAATCTTCTTCGTAAATGTTAAAACGCTCCTCAGGCAGTCGGTATTCAAAAGTCAATTGAATGTTAGTTAAACAACTATCTATCTTACTAGAAATAAAGTCAATTGATTCTACTTTCTCTTCAATTTCATTATTAGTTGTTTCTAAATTTTTCACATCAGAATTACAGGCAAATAATAGAACTGCCAAACAACAATAAAACAATCTAACCTTTATCATTTCAAACAATTAAGTTACAATTTGATAGAAAGGTACAAAAAAAGGGAATACTCTTACGAATATTCCCTTAAAAGAATTATGTGTGACTTGCTTTATTTTACAATCGATGTAAATGAAGCGTTATCTAAATACTTATAAAACTCTCTGTCTTTCGCAGCTTTGCTTTTCCATGAAGCGTCTTTTGCTAATGCATCTTTTAAGTTAGATACAATTGCATCCAACTTGTCTTGACGAGCACCAACAATGGCTTTCAAGTAATACCCTTGTGCAGTTTCTGCATCAGGAGAAGCATTAATAGTTGATAAAGCAGCGTTTTGATCTTTGTTTAATAATTGAGCCAACGCTTTGTTGAATGATGCTTCACCACCGAAGTTAGAAATTGCATCATTGTAGTTTCCAGCTTGAATAGCTAAAATACCATTGTTGTAATTTACTTCATCACCAGCTCCAGCAGCTTCCTTCAACAATGCTTTTGCAGTTTGACGGTCGCCATTAACACCGGCAATAGCAGCTAAATTATTTTTAGACTCTGGATTCTCCTTTACGTTGTTTGCTTTTTCAAACTGTGATTTAGCTTCACCTAATTTATTTTGCATGTAAAGAACTGCTCCAACGTTATTTGCACCTCTATAATCATTAGGGAATAGTCTTTCTGCTTCACGATACAATCTTAACTTTTCATTCAAATCTTCTGTTAAAGTTGCAGTGAATAAAATTTCTTCTAAGTTTAATGAAGAAATATCTGATTTTGACAATTCAATCAACTCCTCATCAGAGTAACCGATTTTATCATAAACAACAACGATTTCCGCACGTCTTTGCTCAGGGAATACATTTTTATCCAAGAAAGTAAATGTTTTACCTAAGTTACGGATTTCTTTCTCTCTTTGCGCTGAGCTTGAGTACATATCAAGGATTCTTAAGATTAAATCTTTTTCTCCTTTATCCATGCTGGAAGCTAAAAGAGATTTTTTGAATCCTTCATAATCTTCACCTTTACCTGAAGTGGTGTAAGATTCTTCTTGCTGTGCAAATTCGTTCGCTACATTTTTCTTCGCTGCAATACCCATTGAAGCTTTTTTCGCTGAATTTGAACGATCTTGAGAAAGCGTGTTGTTTTTATCCTCTTCACCTTCAATAGAAGCGTATCCAGTAATTTTGATGTTTTTTATCTCAATTTTAGGATTCGATTGTGCATCAGTCAAGAAAGCCTCTAGCTCTTGAATATCAGCCATTCTCAGTTCTGTATTACGAACTTCAAATCTTCCTTTCAAATAATTAATTTGAGCCTCTTGAGTTTCTTGTGTAACTCTTTGGAAATTATCTTTTGAGAAAATAACACGGAAATCTTTATTCACCAATAATGGGGTAACTATTGTTGCGTCAGCAATTTTAGTTTCTTCCAATTGATCTTTTTCTTTATCTCCTTTAAATACTTTTCCAGTTATAGTTAAAGCAGACTCTTCCATATCCGGGGTGTATGGAACAACATCTTTATAAACCACTTTACCTCCAGCTTTAAATGGAATAGTTTGACCATTAGCGGTTGCTTTTTCTCCAACAACAGTAACTGTGCGTAGTGAAGTTGAGCCTATCGCAGGAGTAATCTCCGCATAAGCTTTTTTTCTTATTCCTTTTTCAGGAAACTTAATATCTACTTTAACCATTACACTATCACCATGCATCTCCAATGGATCAGGTGTAACTGTGTAATCAACGTCTTTTAATAGGTCACAGCTTGTTGTCATAACACCAGCTGCAGCAATAAAAGCTAAACTCTTCAAACCTTGCTTTTTCATTGTCTTTGTTTTATATCTAAACTTTACAGAGTGCAATATTAATAAAATTTTTAGCAGGATAAAAATGTTATGGTTTTTTATGAGTTCATAACGAGTTATATAAGCATCTTAATGAGGTGTTATTTCCATTTATTCAAACTTGAGGTCAACCGTGAACAACTATTTCTTCGAGAAAGAAACGAGGTGCAAAATACTGATTTAAAATTATTTAACCCAAATTAATAACTTAGAAACAACAATACTCGTAAAGTTATCAAAGTGTAATATGAATCAAAAAAATGATTTTTACCCATCTTAGTATTAATCTAACTTGTAAATAGCTTGATTTGATAAATTTGACTTTCTTTTATCAAGAATACTTTTTAAAGATTCGTTAATTACAGGATCTACAAAATCTGGTGAAATTTCAACTAGAGGAATTAATACAAATAAGCGATCAAGACGTCTTGGGTGAGGAATACACAAATCTAAATCCTCTTTGGATTCATTCTCGAAGTATATTATATCGATATCAATAACTCTATCAGTATATTCTTCATTAGCTGTTTTGCGTTCTCTACCTAATTTGCGCTCGATATTCTGTAACGCTTCGAGTAATTCTGTTATTGACATTTGAGTAGAAATGCAAATAGCATTATTTACAAAGTCTGATTTAGATTCAAAGCCTACTGCTTGGGAAGTGTAAAAAGAAGATTTTGCGGTTATTTCACCAACGTTCTTTTGAATTAGACGCATCGCATTTATAATATTATCATTTTTGTCTCCCAAGTTACTTCCTAAGCTGAGAAAAACTTTTTTATGTTTAAATTCAACCATTTTACTAACCAATTATTTGTGATAATGCACCATTTATACTTTACAAGAAACAAAATAACTCATTTGGCTTAACTTTGTTGCAAATAATTAATATAAATAGTTACATTGTTCTGCTATTTTTTAATAGTTTTATGAATAACTAGAAATTCAATTTAACACTATGACATCAAAGTTAAAGGTTTCATTTGGTCGCATTTTTTGGCCAAGTTTGTTAGCAAGTACCATTGTTCTTGTATTATTATTTGTTTTTATTTTCGGACTAATTGGGAGTTTATCAAAAGGTGCAGATACTTTCAAAGTTGAAGAAAACACCATTCTTCACATGAAGCTATCTGGAAGTATAGGAGAATCAACGGCCACATCATTTGACCCAACAGTATTTGGTGTTTCAAGTAAAGTTGGTTTATCTGATATACTGTTTGGATTAGAAAAAGCTGCTGAAGATCCAAAAGTTAAAGGTTTATTCTTAGAATTAGATATGCCTAATTGCGGAATTGCAACTTCCACAGAAATTAGAAACGCAATTAATGAGTTCGAAGAATCAGGAAAGTTTGTTGTAGCCTATTTCCAAGGAGAGGTTATTGGAATGAAGCAATATTACATTGGTTCAGCGGCTAACGAACGATATGGTTTTCCTTCTTCCGTTTTTGAATTTATGGGGATGGGAGCAGAACTTATGTTTTACAAAGGGATGCTAGACAAACTTGATGTGGAAATTCAGATAGTTAGAGGATCGAATAATGACTTTAAAAGTGCTGTAGAGCCCTATTTCCTAAGCAAAATCAGTGATTCAAGTCGTGTTCAATTAGAAAGATATTTACACTCTATGTGGGAAGATGTTCGTTCAAGTATAAGTGAAGAAACTGGAGTCTCAGCTGAGCGTTTGAACACCATTGCGGATAGTACTTACATTAGAAGGGTTACAGATGCCGTTAGAGAAAAATTATTGACAGATGCGCTTTATCGGGACGAAGTAATGGCTCTATTGGTCAATAAAGTAGATGCAAAAGACGTAGATGATTTAAATTTGATGTCTTTTGAGAAATATGCTAAGAAAAAGTTTGAAAATGACCAATTAATTTTGGAAAGTAAATCACCAAATATTGCTGTAATCAGAGCAGAGGGTGGTATTGGAAAATCTGGAGATGGAATTAGTTCTGATAAATTGGTAAAAATCATCCGAGAAGTTAGGGAAGATGAAGATATAAAAGTAGTCGTTTTTAGAGTTAATAGTCCTGGTGGAAGTGCACTAGCGAGTGATGAGATTTGGCGAGAAATTATATTGACTAAAGCTGAAAAACCTATAATTGTTTCCATGGGGGATGTTGCTGCGTCAGGCGGTTACTATATTGCAGCTCCTGCAAATCGAATTTTTGCTGAATCAACAACAATTACTGGTTCTATAGGTGTTTTTGGGATGATACCTTATACTGGAAAAATGTTTGAAAATAAACTTGGGATAACTTTTGATGAAGTAAAAACTAATCACAGAGCCGTTGTTTCAACAAATAAAAAGATGTCAGACGGCGAGTTTCAAATTGTTCAAGACGAAGTTGATTTGATTTACGATCAGTTTTTAGGACGTGTTGCCGAAGGGAGAAACATGACTAAAGAACAAGTCAATCAAGTTGCTAGAGGCAGAGTTTGGACAGGAAAAGATGCCGTTAAAATTGGTTTAGTGGATGAATTGGGTGGTGTAAATGACGCTATTCAATATGCTGCCGATTTTGTAGAGATAGACAGCCCTGTTATTCAATACTATCCAAAATTAAAGAAAGAGCCTTGGCAAGAATTCTTGGAAATGTTAAACCAAGATGATGAAGCAAGTGCTGGAGGCTTACCTGAAGAATTAGTAAAATGGTACAGTAATTACAAAACGATTAAAGACCGAACTGGTATTCAAATGCGTTTACCATATGATATTGAAATACGATAGTTGAAACATCGTTTAATCATTAAAAAAGCTGAGTAAAATCAGCTTTTTTATGCTGAATAATTTTTGAAGCACTCCTCAATTCTTTTTGCAAGTGTCCAATCTAGTGTTGTAAGTTTTTGAGCATCATGGGTAGTCAGTGAAATATGTAATTGACTACATTTTCGAATATCGCAATCGGGATGATGCTGCATTTTATCTGCAACCTTGGTAATTTCTAATAAAAATAAAGCAAGTTGGGTTTGCGATTCAAATACGAAAGACTTTTTCAGTACTTCACCTTCACAAACCCAACTTTTTTCTGTAATTAATGACTTGTCCATATTCAATCTTTATGAAAGAATAGGTTTAAACGTTTAAACATGTCCATTGTTCCCTCGTGATTTCCAACTGCTAATATTTCAAGAAGCAAGGGTGTTGATTCAGCAAGATCATGGTTCCATGTCTCATTGAACACTATTTCTTCTCCATGTGTATGTTTGTTTCTAACCCATATTATTTGATTTGTTTCTGTATTGTAAATTCGGAGACTGTATCCATGAAGCGTGAAGTTTCCATTAATCTTACCAGAAATAGTTAGAGAATTTTCGTGAAACAAGGTGTCTAAATCACTTGGTGATTCTAAAATAATTTCCATTTGCCTATTATCTTTAAAACCTCCATGATTTACATTTCCTACATCTCCATTATGGATTATCTCTTTTTTACATGAAAACAAAAAGAACACACCGAGAAATGCTACTACAAAACTAAAAATTTTCATACCAATTATTTCACTACAAATTGCACAAATTCTTTTTTATTATTTTCACCTGAATGATCCGCAACTGCTGTAAATTCCAGTATCAATTCTTTACCTTCTATTGAAGTATTTTCCCATTCGTCATCTACAGAAATAAGCTCTCCGTGTGTATGCTTATTGTTTTCTGCGATAACATTGTTTTGATTATTAAAGGGATATATTTTCCAGCTGTAGCCGTGCAATTCAAAGTTTGCTGAAATAGTTGCTCGAATGCTAAGCGTTTCATCCAATGACAACTCCATATCAGATGTCGGACTAATTATAGTGATATCCATAGTTCTTTCTACTAGGTTTTCATCTTTATCACACGATGAAAAAAGTAACGTAAATAAAATCAAATTAAATACTATTATTGCGTTTTTCATTATTTCTAATTTTTTAAATTTTTATAATCTTATTTTTTGGTCGTTGTAATTAGTTGAACAAGTAGGTTAACCCTATTTCAAAGTGATAATTATGACTCACTTGTCCTTTCGCCATATTTTGCCAAGCTGCTCTGTGCGCAGTGGCTTGTAAGAGCCAATTATTTCTCATAAACGTTGTTCTTATCAACGGAGATAACATGGTTCCTTGAGAATATATCTGAACCTCGTTCCAGCGCAAATCAACATCTGGTTGCATATCCACAAAATTGACTCCTAATTCAAGCATTAGGGTGTTTTCAGAAAACTCTTTTTTGTAAAAACCAGTAAGTTGGCTAACGGTTAAATTTCCAAATTGATATTGGAATTCATTCGTGCCTCGTACCATATAAGTAGAACTCCAAAGTCCTCCGAGGTTTCCTCTTCTCATCATGGCATCCAAGTGAAAAGCAACGTCAACTGTTCCTGTACCTGGAAGCATATTCCTGTGAAACAACGAAGATTCTCCTTCCCTAAACTCATTTCTACCTGTTGGCAATTTTAAAGAGGTTCCGAGGAATACATTAGCATATTCATTGCGTTCGTATTCTATTCTATCAATGGCAACCCAGTTCAATCTAATTCGTGCATCACCAATACCTCCTGTTCTACTTTTTGCACCTTCTTCTAATTTATCAACTGAATTAAATGGAACAAAACCGAATAATTGTAAGCGTCGAATCGGAGAATACCTAAAATGCAGCTCACTCGTGTGAAACCATTCTTTCGACTGAATTGGCTTTTCTCCTTCAAAAAGAATCAAATGCTCGCTATTAAAACTTCTAATATTGGAACGAAAGCCAATGTAATTCTGGAAAACACCCGGAACTACATCTGCACCTCCTGCATTCACAGCGCAACCACAAACATCACAAGCATTGGCGTAACTTGCTAAAAAACCGACTAGAATAGTCAATAGGTAATATTTCATCGTTAAAAATTTTGATATACAGTGAAATTAATCACAAAATGCACAGGCAAAAGCCTGTAATTCATTTACTTCAAGCAAAAAAATTGCTTAAAAACCTAAACATCAAAATTCTTTTTGGGAGGTGGGGTATGCACTAGTGTTGAAAGAGAATTATACCTGCTCTCTCGGTTATCGAAATTATCTATTTGAAAATCCAAGCTTACATAAAACAACTTGAATTTTGAATGATTTTCTAGAAAATCTGTTTTCCATTGGATGAGATTCGAATTTCGCTCTTCTTGGTTTTGATTTTCATCATTAGTTGTTACTTCTTCGACTTCGTATAATTTTTTAGCTAAGTAACATTTACCATTACATTGCATTTCTGGCTCGTTTTTATTTTCACAGTAAAGTTCAGCCAATTCTGCTTGATTATAATAAAACCACACTTCCACACCAAGTTTAGCACTAATTTGAGCAACTAGTACAACTAAAAAAA
>SKGS01000111.1 GCA_007117355.1 Lishizhenia sp.
ATAAAACATTGATATAAAACACTTTAAATGAGAATGTGGTATTTTATATCATCCCCATTTTTGGGAATACTTCTTTTTGTCAGATTTTGATTTAATTTTGACCTATTCGTCGTTACAACTCCCGTGAAATATGCTTATATTCCTATGGGGCTTGTGCCTAAAATAGCTTCAAAATTAAATTCATGAATAAAGCAGGCTAACAAAGATTTCTGCATCGTAAACTGGATTTTTTTAATTGTAAATTTTTGTTAAATATTTTTACTGAAATCATTTTTAATTGGTCCCTTAAACCGTTTGGAAATATCATATCTAATTGTATATGTGACACTTTAACTAGATTTTTTAAATAGTTATAAATTCAACGTTTAGTTATATTTTGCGGTAAGAAAAAAAAACAGGAAAAAGTCATTGTTAAACTAAATTTTGTCCTTACCTTTGTCGCAGTAGTAGTAGGTTAGGTTGATTAGTGTAGTAAGAGGTTCAAACGCCCGTTTGAACCTCTTACTTTTTTTATTACTCTTTGAACTGTTTTCAACATAAAGTCATAACTAATCAGCGATGGCGCTTTAAATATACTGCGCTATTAACATTCCGCTTTTTATAAAGACCGAAAAAAAGCTATTTTCACTTGATTTCACCCTATATCTTTGTACAGTGAAAACTACAAATGGAAAGATAGCAGCATTACTAGAATTATTAGACGATCCGAATCCTGAAATTGTGGAGAAAGTTTGGAATGAGCTTTCGAATGAAGGAGAAACAGTCCTTCCATTCCTCGAAGAGGTGATGCACAATCAAAGGACAAGTATTGAGGTTATCGAATTAATTCAAGAATTGTCCAACAATATCATTTGGAAAACAGTTTGCAATGGAATTAAAAACTGGACAGCATCTTCAAATAAGTCTTTAATAGATGGTTTATATTGGATAAATAAACTTCAATACCCTAGTTTAGATTTAGCTACCATGCATTCGTTATTTTCTGATTTAAAAATAGAATTTTGGAAAAACACAGATCTCAAAGCTACGGCATTTGAACAGATTCATACTTTTAATACATTGTTTTACAATACTTTTAGATTCTCTACTTTAAACAAGCAACCCTCATCACCTCATTCACTTCTAATTCCTTCCGTATTAGAAGAAAGACAGGGCGCCCCAATTAGTATTGGATTGATTTACAGCATTATCGCTCAAGAGATTAATATTCCAATTTATGGAGTTCGCTTTCCGATTAATGGTTTTATTCTTGCATATTTAGACTCTAAAAATATCAATAGTTTTCTTGGTGAGCTAAACGAAAATGTATTTAGCGGTGTATTATTTTACATTAGCGTTCATCAAAAAGGACGTATTATGACAAGTAAACATCTTATTAATTATTTAAAAACTATAAATCAAACGGAAAATCAATGCTATTTTGAACCAGCATCCAATACTGATATTCTTAAAGAATATTTGACGCAGCTAACCATTAGTTGTTTAGAAAAACCAGCGTATGCGCAAAAAGTAAACTATTTTAACGAGCTGCTAACTATTTTATCTTCAGAGAAATAGTCATTACAAATATTCCCGAATTAATTTCGCTTGCCTACGAATAAATTCCGCGTTAACATCCTCATTCAAAGGAATATTCGCAATTTTTTTTACCGCTGTAAGCTTCTCAATTATTTGCTCTGTGTGAGGGCTTGGAGTATCCGTATAAATAATTCCTTCAATTATTAGCCCGCGAGACTTCAATGCTTCGATAGTTAACATCGTATGATTAATACTACCTAAGTAATTTCTAGAAACGATAATAACCGGCAAGCCACTTTTCAAATGAATATCTGCAATAGTTTCACCTTTTACATTCAAAGGAACTAATACTCCTCCAGCTCCTTCAAGGATTAAAGGTTTAGTGGTATTGGGAATTTCAATTTTTCCAAGGTCTATTTCAATGTTTTCAAGTGCCGCCGCAGCATGTGGAGCCATTGGTTTTTGGAGTTTGTAAACCTCTGGAATCGTTTCTATTGAATTAGAGCACCATCGTTCAATTTTTATTCGGTCAGAATTATCTAAATCTCCAGCCTGTATTGGTTTAAAATAACAACCCGATAGCCCTTCACAAACTATTGCACTTACAACTGTTTTACCAACGTCTGTACCTATACCAACAATACTAAACCCCTTCATTTTATCTTAATTCAGCATTTAATTCTTTTTCAAACCTTGCTCTGATTTTGCTCAATATTTTGTCTATTTGTTCATCTTTCAATGTTTTCTCGGTATCTTGAAAAGAAAAACTTACAGCATACGACTTTTTATTCTCAGGAAGTTTGTCCCCTTCATAAACATCGAACAATTGCACTTGCTTCAAAAGATGTTTGTCGCATTGAAAAGCCAACTCTTCCAATTGACTGAATTGAACTTCTTTATCTAAAAGCAAAGAAAAATCGCGACGCATAGCAAATGTTTTAGGCACCTCGGTGAACACCACTTTATTGCGTTCCACCCATGTTAATACTTCATCCCAATTGATATCAGCAATAAAAACATCTTTTTTAATTCCAAACTTCTTTTTCATTTTGGAAGAAATCCAACCTATTTCAGCAACTTTTTTCTTCTTTATGACATAAGTCAAACCATCCTCCAACAGTGAGTTTGAAATTGCTTTTGTTTTTAAAAGAGACGACAACCCTAACCTTTCGAAAAGGCTTTCAATTATTCCTTTGAGCGTATAAAACGATGCGTCTTCTGTTAAAGTATTCCAACTTTCTAAGTTTTTTCTTCCTGAAACAGCAATCAATAACTTATTTTGCTCAACGTATTCATCATTGTATTTGTGGTAAGTTTTTCCAAACTCAAATAAGCGAAGGTCAGGATTTTGTCTATTTTGATTGTGCGCAATCACTTCACATGTTTGAAACAATAATGACTGACGCATTACATTTAATTCCTGACTTAAAGGATTTAACATTCTCACATGTTGAGCACTTTCGTTCGTTTGCGCGCCAAATTCATCCCAATATTCTTCTTTAGTTAGCGAATTATTCATGAGTTCGAAACAGCCAATTCCTACAAGATAATCAGCGACGATTCGCTGAGCTTTTTCTTTCAGTTTAAGTTGGTCAGGAACTATGCTCAAATTTAATTTCTCTGGTAAAACAATTCTATTAAAACCATAGATTCTCAAAATTTCTTCAATAACGTCTGCTTCTCTTGTGACATCACCGCGATAGGTTGGTATAGACAACTTTGCTGCTTTTTCATCCTGAGAAAGTACTTCAATATCAAGGTTTTTCCAAATATTTCGAATTATGGTTGTCTCGATTTTATTCCCTAACAAATTTTCGCATCGCTCAAAATTAAATTCAATTTCTAACGATTCAATTATTGAAGGATATAAGTCTATTGGCTGCATAGAAA
>SKGS01000250.1 GCA_007117355.1 Lishizhenia sp.
AGTTTGTTGGAGTGAATGATACGTTCGGGGAAAGTGGAACGCCAGATGAATTAATGGCAAAATATGGTATTGATACGAAAGATGTCGTTGCTGCGTGTAAACGAGTTCTGGAAAGAAAATATAATGGATAGCAAAAGTTACTCAGCCAATCAGGAACAATTCTTACGATTACAAGGACAAACAAGTCTGTTTCCTTTTTTGATTGAAGTAGATTACGCAAATGGTCCTTATATTTTTGATAAATCAGGTAAGCGTTACACCGATATGATTTCAGGTGTTGCCGTAAACAATATCGGTCACAATCATCCGAAAGTGGTTGATGCTATTCAAAATCAATTAAATAAACATCTTCACGTGATGGTTTATGGTGAGTTTGTTCAAGATGCTCCGCTCCAAATGGCTGAACGTTTAACGCAAGTTCTTCCAGAACAATTAAATAGTGTTTATACTGTTAACTCAGGAACAGAAGCGAACGAAGCAGCAATAAAATTAGCAAAAAGAGTTACCAAACGTACAGAGATTGTTGCTTGTTTTGGTGCTTATCACGGATCCACAAATGGTTCTTTAAGTATCTCCGCTAATGAGCTAAAAAAAACGGCATATCGACCTTTGCTTCCCGATATTCGTTTTATTCGTCACAATCAATTGGAGGATTTAACTGCAATTACCGAAAAAACAGCAGGGGTTATTATAGAACCAGTGCAAGGTGATGCGGGGGTGCGAGTTGCATCAAAAGAATATTTAATTGCTCTCAGAAAAAGGTGTGATGAAGTAGGCGCATTATTGATTTATGATGAGATTCAATGCGGTATAGGTCGAACTGGAAAAATGTTTGCATTTGAACATTCAGGAGTAGCACCAGACATTCTAACTTTAGGAAAAGCGTTAGGCGGAGGTATGCCAATTGGCGCGCTAGTTAGCGATAAAAAGAATTTAGATTTATTCACGCATCATCCAATGTTGGGACACATTACAACTTTTGGTGGTCATCCAATGGTTTGTGCAGCAGCAGCAGCATGTTTAAATGTAATGTCAACAGAAATTAACTTTGCTGAAATTGAGGAAAAAGGGAGATGGATGGAGCAACAGTTCTCAAAAATAAATGAGATTGTCGAAATTCGCAGAATTGGGCTAATGTTTGCAATTGATATGGTTAATACAGAACGTGTTTCAAAAATTGTAAATCGCTGTTTAGAACTTGGAATTATCACGTTTTGGTTTTTATCTCATCCTAATAGTTTTAGGCTAAGCCCACCGTTGAATATGACTTGGGAAGAACTCAAAGAGGCAACCAATTTGATAGTGAAAGGGGTAGAAGAAACGAAGTGAGTTTTAAGATAATTGTTAGTATGATTATTTCTCATCGAATTCATAAGGTTAATGACTGATTGAGGTAAAAGTTAATTAAATCATCTAAATTTGATGGCAAATATTTACTTATACTTTGGCTAAAAATAGACGAAAATTCATTCAAATACTTAAATGGAGCTGTATTAGTTTCCTAATTTTTACCATAGGTTTTGGAATTTATTTCTGGCAAATATTTAACTTGAACGAAGACGATTGTTCCAAATTGTATTATTACACCATAAAGTCTGTTCCTTTTCAAAATAAAAGTCCCAGATACATCTCCTTTGTTAGCAGTTATGAAAAAACCGAAAACATATATTTCGGCAAAGCCAGAATGAAAGCGCGAGGCGGCTCTTCAGCTGATTACCCGAAACACAATTTTGCAATCGAATTCCCAGATAAAATTTCTATTGCAGGAATGCCAAGAGATGATGATTGGATACTTTGTGCATCATATATCGATCGCTCTTTTTTGAGACATAAACTGTCTTTTGACCTTTTTATGCAATTTGATGAAAAGAACATAGCTCCGAAAACCGATTATCTAGAAGTATTTCGAAACTTTCGCTATCATGGTCTATATGTCGTTATGGAGAGAATGGATGCCAAGCGCTTAAAAGTGGATAAAGCGGATAGAACCGCTAGAATTTTTAAAGAACCAGTAGTTTTTATTCATCCATCTATTCCTACTAAAGGAAGTAACCCATTCAAGCCAGGTGATCTACACCATCAAAAGTTTCCGAAGTTTGAAAAAGAGAACAATACCTCTGAAATGGAAACTATTAGAAATTTCATCGTTGATACTGATGATTCTATTTTTTTCTGTCCTAATAATGGAGTCTCAAATTATTTTGATTTAAAAAGCATTATTGATTGGCATATTCTTCTTTTGCTAACACATAATGAAGATGGAGTAATCAAGAATTTCATTTTGTTTAAACAAAATGAAGCAGCAAAATACAGCGTAGCACCTTGGGATTATGACCATTCATTCGGAAGAGATGGCGACTCAGAACCCCATCAATCAGGCATAATAGATGTTTCTCGAAATACACTTTTAGCTCGGTTATTAACCAATGAAGATTATAAAATTAATCTTGCGAAACGATATAATGAATTGGTTAAAAAGGAAATCATAAGCAACAAAAACTTACTAGAAAATATTGATTTAACAACGAAAAAAATAAGAGATCTCGTTGAAAGAAATAATGAACGTTGGCCACATGATGACCTATATTTTGATAGTGTAACGTTTGAGCAAGAAATTGAATTAATAAAATCTTGGATACCGAAACAACTATTGCTTCTAGATGAATACTTCAATAATATTCTTTTTCTGTGCAATGATTCAATGTTTAACTTTATACCAAAATTGTTGAAATAGATGGATTTTTCAAATATCAAGCATTGATTTTTCATATGTGACGAAAAATGTCATTGAATTACTCACTGATTACTTACTTATTTATTGAATTTCAGCGACTTTATCAACGTAAATCAAAGTTTTACATTACAACTTTAAAATTTTTATTTCTACTCTTCTATTGATAGCATGTAATTTTTCTTTCTCAAAGTCTGTTTCAACTTGTTGAATTATTTCTTCTGGAATCACAGGGTCGTATTCTCCATAACCTTTAACTTCAATTCTCTCACTTTTTATACCCATTTTTTGTATTAAAAGGCTTTTTATTTGCACTGCTCGCTTTTCTGAAATACTTTCATTGTAAGTTGCACTTCCTCTATAGTCGGTGTGTGTACCTAATTCAACTACAAAGCTAGGATGAGAAGCTAGGAAATTTGCAATTACTTGAACAGAGTCATAATGCTTTGGATATATTCTGTTACCGCCGCCCAACGTAAAGTGAATAGTTGGTGCAAGAATTTTATCACCTACTTCAAAAGTTGTATCGGTAAATGATTTATAAATCCTTTCATTCGTTTGACCGTTCAGTAAAAAAACATTCCAAATAGTTAGAAAAATCAAGTATTTAATCGTATTTTTCATGTTTGTATTGAGTCTTAATAACTGTTTACCAAAAAACACTAGTTATTCTATTCATTTACTACAATATATATTCGAATATACGTATTTTTTTTATACTGTTTTGGTCTTATCTGATAATTCTAGTTTTACTTTGTTAGGTTATTTTAGAAAGATACAACGAATCGGAAATAGAGAAATTAGCGCAATGACTTTGTGGATTGAGGAAATTTTTGAATAATGAGTTAAAAAATAATAATGTCAGAACTTATAAATAAACACACCTTGTTTTTGATAACACTTACATTTGTTATAAATGGCTATTGCTCAATTGTAACACCAAAATTAGATGTGCTTTTTTACGAAAGGGATACTTTACTTATTTCTAAGTTATACAAAGATGAAATATTAAAAACCATTGATAAAGATGAAGAGTTTAACAAGTATTACAGACCTAATCAATCGTATAAATACACCGCTTATTGGAAAATAGAACAGGGCAAATTATATTTGTTGAAAATCTCGAATTGCAGAAGTTATTTTTGTTCAAATGAAACGAGTAGCGACACATTAAACTTAAATGATTATCGGTTTTTCCGAAGAAAGAAAAAAAATGGAAAAATAGATTTAACTCCAAAAAATAAAACACTTTTTGTTCATGATAGGTTTGTTCTAAGGGGAGGGTGGATGCCCACTTATTTGATGGATTATGAGTTTCACTTCAAAAATAAGAGATTAAATAGTATTGACACTACCTATAATTATTTTGACAACCCCGAAAGGCTGAAAAGATACAGTTTTCAACAAATTCATGATACAATTCTTGAAATTATACAAGACAATATTTTCATTCAACCTTCTGGTTTACCAACTAAAGTAATCGATTTTTCTTTGGCGGTTGGTGTTGCAAATGATGGTAAATTTGAATTCTTAGATATGTTTAATGTTTTTGATCGGAGCATACAAGATACAGTTGCTTTAGAAACTATTAACAAATTCATCGATATAAGTATGGTGGAGACAGTTTTGAAAAAATGTAAATGGGATGAAATGAAAAGTTTATCGAAAGATAGTTTCATTTTTAACTTCGTTTTAAGGTTAGAAAAAAATGAATATGAGCTTATCTTCAAGTATTTCCATTGAAAAACTACAGTTATAAACTTCTTTGGAGATATTTTTAAAATTACTTTTTCCATTAAACTCATGATAGCACCGATTGAATTTAATTGCGTTTTTCAATCCAAATGTAGTAACGAACTATTTGGAGTGATTTGTTTCAAGAAGCATAATTAATCCACCAACACTTTTTGAACTATATGAAAACCCTTATCTCCTTTTACTTCGATAGTGTAGTGTCCTTTTGGCAAATTATCTAAATTCATAGAAAAAAGATTGGTTCCAGGTTTTACCTTTTTCGCATAAACAGTTTGCATTAACTTTCCCGCCCCATCATAGAGGTTGAAATAACAAATTTGAGGTTGGTCGATTTCGAATTGCACATGAACAACCTCCTTTGTTGGATTTGGATAAACCTTTACAGTAGTTTTTGTTGTTTTTATCTCTTTAACATCCAAAGACTCTAATGGCAAAAGCAATTTGGAAATCCACGTTCTTTGTTGATTAAGTTGTCCATAAGACCCTGAAAAATAAGCAATATTAGGCTCATTATATTTTACTTGAACGGTAGTATAATCTCCCCATCTATCCGTTGGTGAATCGAGCATGTTAATTACGCTAGTTCCTTCTTTTAAAATAGTTAAATCGGAGTAACTATTATTTTCATAAATAACGCAAGCATTTCCTGGGAAATAATCTGGAGAGGTGTAATTAAAGCAAATAACTGCTGCATCACTTCCATTTCCAGGGTCAATATAAGCAATAGTAGCATAACCCAACCCTAAAGTGTCATAACTAATTAAATTTACCTGTAAATCATTGTTGCCTTCAACATCAGATATTTTTCCGTGTAATATACCTGCTTGATTATTAGAGAAATCTATAGAATTCATTACGAAATTAATTATTCCATTTTCATAGTATGCATCTTTGATGGTATTGTAATTTGTTTGAAGAAAAAGTCCTTCTGGTTGTTCTGTTCTAACAGGCATAGCATATTTAACAGGTGTTTGAATAAATGTGCTTTCTATTAGAAAATCGTCTTCATTATTTCCAGATACTTTCAAAAGGAAAAGAGTATCTTTCGGAGGGTAATTACCATCGATATCGGGAAAAGGACAGTCCAACGTTGAAAGAAAATACATAGCTGGTCCATATTGCGTTTTTCCTCCTTTTACTGGAATAACATTATAATAATGAATTTCCGATGGAATTGAAACATCAAAACCCGGATTAACAACATGATAACCAAATTCTAAATCTTCTTCTCCTAAATAACCATCTTGTTTATTTATTTGAATTATTCGAGCACCATAAAAATCCCAAGTTGAAAAGTCTTCTAAATCTGCGAAGTTGGTAATTGAAATATACAAATTTTCATTATTGATTGCAATTGTTGGGTAATCTGACCAGGTGTTATCTTCAAGTAGATTGCCTTTAATACTATAAAAATTCCATTCTCCACTTGGGTCATTGGTTTTTGAAAAACAAACAATTACTTCGTTGGTGGTATGATTATAACCAGTTAATAAAACCAAAATAAAACGATCTTCATCTTGGTCGTATATTATTCTAGGGTCATATTTTGGACCAATAATCTGTAAAGAAGAGGTAAATTGAAACAAACTTCTATTCGAAATCAATTCATGTTGGCTATTGTAAATAGCAATTCTTGAATTCCGCACAACCATAATGTCTCCATTATTTGAAACAGCTATTCCATCATCGTTAGGAACACTATTACCATCAAAGGGACCTTCAAAACCATCAATTACTTGAACTTTTGGTGTGTCTCCAGAAAAGGTTCTATCCTCAGAAGAATCTGTATCAACTTCAATGCTCTCAGAAGCTATTCCTTTTATACTATTGAGATTGGGATTATGGATTAATATCGGTGCAAAGTCAGGCTCATCTTCTGAAGGTTTATTAGGACTTATCGTTAAAAGTTTTTTTGTTGTAAATGAGTATGACTTTGTTTTTTCTTGACCTAAAGCAGGTAAACAGGCTAAAAAAATGGTCAAAAACACAAATGATATTCCTTGAATAATTTTCATTTTTATATTTTTCAATAACATATTTCTAGAATTGAGTTTAAACTATAACAAAGGTAAATAATATTTAGCTATTGAAGCGGTACAATGAATCTAAAATCCCTATTAACCGAAGTCAGCGGCGAAGCGAATTTAAACTTTTTATAAAATCTAAAAGCAATAATTCCACAATACTAATTTTTATCAATTATTTTTGTTGAAAGTTTTAAGGAAATGCAAATTTTAGACGGTAAAACCACATCTGAAGAGATAAAAATTGAACTTAAAGAAGCTGTTGAACAACGAAAAATTGCTGGCAAGAAAACGCCTCATTTAGTAGCTGTTTTAGTTGGAAACGATGGTGGTTCATTGACTTATGTTGGCGCAAAAGTTAGAGCTTGTAAAGAAATTGGCTTTAATAGTACGCTAATGCACCTTGAAGATAGCATTTCTGAAAATGAACTTTTAGATGTGGTGGAAAAGCTGAATAATGACGATGAAATTGACGGGTTTATTGTCCAACTTCCATTACCCAAACATATTGACGAAAAAAAAATCACCTTAGCAATCAACCCAATGAAAGATGTGGATGGTTTTCATCCTACTAATCTTGGTAACATGGTATTAAATCTACCTGGTTTTTTACCTGCTACTCCTGCTGGAATGATGGAGATGCTAAAAAGATATAACATCGAAACTTCTGGAAAACATTGTGTTGTAATTGGAAGGTCTCATATTGTTGGTTCACCAATGAGCATATTGATGGCCCGAAATACAAATCCAGGAAACTGTACCGTAACTTTAGCGCATAGCAGAACGCAAGATTTAAAATCATTAACACTCCAAGCAGATATTATTGTGTCAGCTATTGGTTTACCTGGCTTCTTAACTGCCGATATGGTCAAAGATGGGGCTGTGGTATTAGATGTTGGAATTACGAGAGTAGCAGATGAAACCAAGAAAAATGGTTATCGAATTACAGGTGATGTAGATTTTGAAAGTGTAGCACCAAAAACTTCCTACATAACTCCCGTGCCTGGTGGTGTTGGCCCGATGACCATCGTTTCTCTCATGATGAACACGCTTCGCGCAATGGAATTAAATGGGAAGTAATGAGAAACTCATTTTCGGTAGTACTATTAAATAGTTTTAGTTAGTACTTTCATGACTTTTAGGTTTTATTTCCTTGCTTTATCATTTATCTCACAAAGACACTACAAGAAAATACATATCTTTGAATTATGGATTTTCAATTAGTTTCTTCTTTTGAACCCACAGGAGACCAACCTGAAGCAATTCGTCAGTTGGTGGAGGGAGTGAAAAATGATGTCAAGCATCAAACGCTGTTGGGAGTTACGGGAAGTGGAAAAACGTTTACTGTTGCCAATCTGATTGAAAAGGTCGGAAAACCTACATTGATTTTATCGCATAATAAAACACTTGCAGCACAGCTTTATGCCGAGTTTAAACAGTTCTTTCCAAATAACGCAGTAGAGTATTTTGTTTCGTACTACGATTATTACCAACCGGAAGCTTATTTACCGGTTACAGATACCTACATTGAAAAAGATTTAGCCATAAACGATGAAATAGAAAAACTACGATTAGCAGCAACTTCAGCATTGTTGTCTGGTCGCAGAGATGTAATTGTTGTTTCTTCGGTCTCTTGTATTTATGGTATAGGAAATCCAAATGAGTTTGAAAAAAGCATCATTCCAATTAAAATTGGTGATGTAATTAGTAGAAATAAATTTCTTTTCAAATTAGTTGAAAACCTTTATTCTCGTGCAGGAGATGAATTTAAGCGTGGAACATTTCGAGCGAAAGGGGATACGGTAGATATTTTCCTTGCTTATGCAGATTATGCATTGCGGATAGAATTTTGGGGAGATGAAATAGAACGAATTTTTACTATTCATCCGCTTACAGCCGAAAAAATAGAGGATTTTGAAGCCATCAATATTTATCCTGCAAATATTTTTGTGAGTTCACCAGAAACTACAAAAGCAGCTATTGAAATGATTCAGGATGACTTACTTATTCAGGTGGAAGCATTTAAAGAACAAGGTAAGTCTATTGAAGCAAAACGATTAGAGGAGCGCACTAATTACGACCTGGAAATGATTCGTGAGCTAGGATATTGTTCAGGAATTGAAAATTATTCTCGTTACTTTGATAAACGAAATCCTGGCACGAGACCTTTCTGTTTATTGGATTATTTTCCCAAAGATTACTTAATGGTTATTGATGAAAGTCATGTCACATTGCCGCAAGTACGAGGAATGTATGGTGGTGACCGTTCACGAAAAATAAATTTGGTGGAGTACGGTTTTCGTTTACTAGCAGCGATGGATAACCGTCCTTTGAAATTTGAAGAATTTGAGACCTTAATTAATCAAGCGATTTATGTTAGCGCAACACCTGCGGATTACGAAATTCAACAATCTGAAGGAGTAATTATTGAGCAGGTGATTCGTCCAACGGGGCTTCTTGACCCTTTAATTGAAGTGCGACCAAGTAAGAATCAAATTGATAATTTGATTGAAGAAATTCACATTCGTATTGAGAAAAAAGAAAGAGTCTTAGTGACTACGTTGACGAAGCGAATGGCAGAAGAACTTCAAAAATACTTAGATAAATTGGGTATTTTATGTCGCTATATCCACAGTGAAATAGATACCATTGAACGCGTTGAAATTTTGCAGCAATTGCGTAGTGGCGTTTTTGATGTATTAATAGGTGTGAATTTATTACGTGAAGGTCTTGATTTACCAGAAGTTAGCTTGGTTGCCATCATTGATGCGGATAAAGAAGGGTTTCTTAGAAACGAACGCTCTTTGGTGCAAACCGTAGGTCGGGCAGCAAGAAATGTAAATGGAATGGTAATAATGTATGCCGATAAAACGACAGATAGCATGCAAAAAACCATCGATGAAACGAATCGAAGAAGAGCTATCCAAGAAGCTTACAATGAAGCGAATGGTTTAGTGCCAACACCATTGAATAAACCTAATGAAGCACCTATTTTAATGCGTCGCACTATTGAAAAAGAAGATCCAACTACAAGCTATGAACTACCATCAGAAACACAGCAGCTTGCAGCAGAAGCACAAGAAGGCTATCTCAATATAGAAGAAACGGAGAAAAAAATTACTGCTATCAAAAAGCAAATGGAAAAAGCAGCGAAAGAACTTGATTTCATGGAAGCAGCTCGATTGCGTGATGAAATGTATGCACTTGAAAAATTATTGAAGTGATTTATTGATAATTAATGAGAAGAGTAACTACGATAATGATTTTTGTTTTGTTTCCAACAATTATTTTTGGACAAAACAAGAGTGAAACCATTTCACTTTTAGAACCTTCATTCTCGATTAATAAATTTGATTTAAATCAACGAGCTTTTATTCCCGACACAATAGTGAGTGAGTTGTTTGTGGATACTAATTCTATTGAAGAATTAGTGATTAATCATATCTCTTTCCCAAGGCAAAAAGATGAGTTCGGTAATGAAACTATTGGACTTAAAAACATTGAATTTTACAAGGTTACTATTTGTAATGTTTCGCCAATTATCAAAACACTTACAACAGAAGATTCAAAATTAGTACTTGTTCAAGAAGCGCTCGATACAAATGGAAACTGGACACCTATTGAGTATTTTTTTCATAGTGATTGTGCAATGAGTTTCGAAGAAATTGAATTGTTTGAAAATCAATGTGTCCTTGGTTTTGTTGCAAAGTATTCAGGAAATTACAAAACTGAATTGAGAATTAAATTAAAGTTTGATGAACAAATCATATACAGTAATACGTTTAATGGTAGTATTAATACTAGTCAGTTTCATAGTGTGAATGTGAACAACTTCTACGAATTCCGGTGAATCAAGAAAAGTTGTGAAAAAAAATACTTGATGAATGAAAAAAATAGGAGTGATTTCAGATACACACGGCGATTTAGACGATCGTATTTTTCACCATCTGCAAGAAGTCGATGAAATTTGGCATGCTGGAGATGTGGGAAGTTTAGCTGTTTTGGACAAATTGAGAAGCTTCAAGCCAACACGCTGCGTTTATGGAAATATTGATGACCATGAAATACGCAAGGAAACCGTGCTTTTCGACAGATTTCAAGTGGATGGGGTAGAGGTACTCATGACTCACATTGCTGGGAAACCGGGGAAATACTCCAAGCCGCTTTGGGATGAGCTATCAAAAAATGGAAATCCTAACATTTTAGTCTGTGGACACAGTCATATTCTGCTCGTTAAAATGGATAAACTCAAAAATATGCTTTGGATTAATCCCGGCGCTTGTGGGTATAAAGGATTTCATTCCGTTCGTACCATTGTTCGTTTCGTAATCAACGAAGGTAATATTCAAAACATGGAAGCTATTGAGCTTGGTAAACGTGGTCAAACTTCAATGCAATAATTATTACCAGAAAGTAAATCTGATTCCAATCTAAGCGCAGTTTTTACTAGTATTTCATCTTCGTAAAAAGCGTGACGATTTAAATCGTCTCTTAACCAAGTAATCTGTCGAACAAGTACATTAAAAGGATAACAATCATTGACTTCCTTTTGAACTTTTTGAAGCATTTCGATAAAATTATCCAACGGTGCTTCCGTATCAGAATGACTTTGAATAAAATCCTGCAACGACTTTGAACCCTTTAAAATTCTAGCTGTTTTCGCTTGATCCAGAATTCCTTTACAGTTCATCAAATAAACCACATAAGGAAAAATAACATCTTCTTCTTCTTTAATATGTTCCAATAAACCTTGTTCATAACGCTTAAATAAAGTAGCTAGAAAATTAAAGAAAGCGTGTTTATCCGAAAACTTCTGCGACAATAGCGAAATTGACTGTTGAATTTCGGGTATTTTCTTCGATAAATAAATCTTGTGACTATTTCTTAGAGATTCTATTAATATTCTTAAAAAGTGAATATCTTCTTTACCGTTGGATGTCAGGATATGTTGAAACAAATCTGTTTTGGTTATTGCTTCATTTATATTTTCATTTCTTGTCATAACATTAAGAATAAGGTCGCTGATTACAAAAGTTTTCGCAGCGAGAATTTAATGCCATAAAATTAATTGATGATATTAGAAGATACAATACCGTAAAATTGGTATTTATCAATGAATATTTAAAAGTGAAAAAACTAAAATCTTTACAACAAATCTTTCAATTTTTCTTTGAGTTCCCTGAGCTCTTCTTCCAATTGAGTCACTCGTTGTTCGAGACTTTCATTGTAAGCAGAATCAGTTTCTTCCTTTTCTTCGGATGTTTCTTCAAAAGTAGCAAAACAATGTGCGTACCGAGATTCTTTTTGTCCTGATGCTTTAGGTAATAACTGAACGAATGGCGAATCATAAGCCATTAATTGAGTTAATGTGTCCAAAACCTCTTGTAAATCGTCATACGGATACATTCTGCCTGAATTGTTTTTTATTTCTCCAATGGTTAAAGGACCACGAAGAAAGAGCAAACCTAGAACAGTTACTTCCGCAGGGTCTAAAGGATATTTAACGGCAATAGTATGACGATATTTTATTGTTCGTCCATCTCCTGTGACACTCGCGACTAATAACTTTCTCTTTAAAGAATCAATAGATTTCATGACTGTATCATTGTCGTAATTAACTACAGGTTTACGAGACGATTTTTGATTACAAGCAGTAACTAAACCATTTAATGTTAGTGGATAGTAATCGGGAGTGGTAAATGATTTTTCAATTAATGCACCTAATACACGAACCTCCTCTGTTGTTAATTGTGGTATTTGATTTTCTGTCATGTTTTTTTTATTGAAGGACTAAAATAGTAGTTTTTCTGATTGTAAGTAAACATGCCATTATAAAAAGTTGACTGACTGATAAATTAAAATCTCAATTATTTGATTCTTTTCTAAAATCATACTTTTACCAAACACAAAAGCGGTTGTAAAAAATTATGTAGTTTTGCAGCAAAATTGTACAAATGGCTCAAAAACCTGCAATTCCTAAGGGAACAAGAGATTTTTTACCTATTGAAGTTGCTAAACGCAATTATATTTTTGATACGATTAAAAAGTGTTTTCAAAAATATGGTTTTGCACCTATCGAAACTCCATCATTTGAGCTGTCTTCTACCTTATTGGGTAAATACGGTGAAGAAGGTGATCGATTGATTTTTCGTATTTTAAATTCTGGTGAAAAAGTAAAAAAAGCAGACCTAAAAGCACTTGAAGAAGAAAATCTAGCAAGGTTTGCTAATTCATTGTCAGAAAAGGCTTTGCGTTATGATTTGACGGTTCCTTTTGCTCGTTTTGTGGTACAGCATCAAAATGAATTAAGTTTTCCTTTTAAACGCTACCAAATTCAACCTGTTTGGAGAGCTGACAGGCCTCAACATGGTAGATATCAAGAATTCTTTCAATGTGATGCGGATGTGGTTGGTTCTGACTCTTTGCTTTACGAAGTTGATTTTGTGCAGCTTTTTGATGAAGTACTTACTGCGCTTCAAATTCCTGATTTTAGTATTCACATGAATAACAGAAAAATTTTATCTGGAATAGCAGAAGTTACAGGTGAAACTGATAAACTAATTGCCATAACGGTAGCAATTGACAAACTAGATAAAGTTGGTGCTGAAGGAGTTGAAAAAGAACTAATTGAAAAAGGGGTAAGTGCTGCTGCTATTGAAAAAATCAAACCTTTATTTTCCTTGAATGGCGGTAATGATGAGTTAATAGCGTTCATGACAAAATTCTTGGAAACAAGTGAAATAGGTAAAAAGGGATTAGAAGAACTTAATTTTGTATTTAATCAAACGGAAATGCTTGGTTTGAAAAAAGCGAAATTAATATTTGACGTGACGTTAGCACGCGGTTTAAATTATTACACAGGTGCAATTTTTGAAGTGAAAGCAAACGGCGTTAAAATGGGTTCTATTTGCGGTGGTGGTCGTTACGATGATCTTACGGGGTTATTTGGAATGTCAGGACTTTCTGGCGTTGGAATTTCGTTTGGTGCTGACCGTATTTATGATGTATTAACCACCTTGGATTTATTTCCAAAAACATTAGAAAAAGGCTTAGAAGTGCTCTTCGTGAATTTTGGAGAGCGAGAACAAGAATTCTGTCTTCCATTGGTGAAAGAATTAAGAGAAAACGGTATTTCTTCTGAAATTTATCCAACAGCTGCAAAAATTAAAAAGCAATTCAAATACGCTGATGATAGAAGAGTGGCTTTTACAGCTATTGTTGGTGAAAAAGAAATTGAAAATGAAGCTGTTATGATGAAAAACATGAATACAGGAGAACAGCAAGAAATAAGTAAAAGCGAATTAGTGTCATTTATAGAAAAATCAAACAATTAGGTATGTCAGATGAAGTTTTTCATATTGAATTACAGGATTATAGTATCCATCAATTAAATGAAATATTTAATAAAAAAGTCGAGGTTCAATTAGGTGAGTTAACAAAGGATAAAGTGCAAATTTGCCGCTCGTACCTCGATAATAAAATGGAAAATAGTGATGAGCTAATTTACGGAATTAATACAGGTTTTGGTTCCTTGTGTGATACTGCAATTTCCAAAAATGAATTATCAAAACTACAAGTAAACTTAGTTCGTTCTCATGCTTGTGGAACCGGAGAAAAAGTCCCAACTGAAATTGTTAGATGGATGCTTTTGTTAAAAGCATTAGGTCTTTCAAAGGGACATTCAGGCGTTCAATTATGTACTATCGAACGTTTGCTGTTTTTTTACAATAATGAAATTTACCCTGTTGTTTATCAACAAGGAAGCTTAGGCGCGTCAGGTGATTTAGCTCCTTTGGCTCATATTGCACTTGCACTGTTAGGGGAAGGAGAAGTGGTGTTTGAAGGTAAAACCTATCCAACTGAGGAAATCTATCAGAGATTTAATTTAAAACCAATAGCGTTACAATCAAAAGAAGGGTTGGCTTTACTAAATGGTACTCAATTTATGAGTGCTTATTTAGTTTACTGTGTGTTGAAAGCGAGACAGTTGTCTAAAAATATAAATCGAATTGCAGCACTAAGTTTAGACGCTTTTGATGGTAGAATCAATCCATTTTTTGAAAATGTAAATGCTGTCAGAAAACAATTAGGTCAAATTGAAGTGGCTGCTGAAATGAGAGAATTACTCAAGGATAGTAAATTAGTAAAACAACCGAAAAAACATGTCCAAGACCCGTATTGTTTGCGTTGTATTCCGCAGGTGCACGGTGCAACAAGAGATGCTATTTCTTATACAGAAGACATTGTAATCAGAGAAATAAATGCCGTAACTGATAATCCAACGATATTCCCTGAGGAGGACTTGGTTATTTCTGCTGGAAATTTTCATGGTCAACCTTTAGCTCTTGCGCTAGATTTCTTAGCGATTGCAGTAGCAGAATTAGGAAGTATTTCAGAGAGAAGGTGTTACAAAATGCTCGGAGGCACACGAGGACTTCCAGCTTTTCTTGTTGCAAATCCAGGATTAAACTCCGGTTTTATGATTGCACAATATTCAGCTGCTTCAATTGTAAGCCAAAACAAGCAATTATGTCACCCTGCATCGGTTGATACTATTGATTCTTCTAATGGTCAAGAAGATCATGTGAGTATGGGAGCCAATGCCGCTACTAAACTTGCCCGAGTTGTCGAGAATGTTTATCAAATAGCAGGTATCGAGCTAATGACAGCTGCACAAGCAATAGAATTTAGAGATAAAGAAAAAACGAGTTCCAACTTAAAAGAGTTGGTTTCTCAGTATAGGCAGATTGTGCCATTTATTAAAGAAGATTGCTACATGTCAGATTACATTCGAAAAAGCAAATCGTTTGTACTAAATTTAAAGTAAAATTATGGAAGAAATTTCAAATAAAGCCCCAAGTTTAACTTTCTTGAAAGTCTTACTGGTCCTAAGCGCTGTTTCAATTTTCTCAGGATTATATACCACTGTAAGCGCATTAATTAGTGGGCCGTTATCGAGTGAACAGGTTGAAGAGTTCATGGCCGAACAAATGCAGAATGTCAAAATCTTTAGAGACCAAGGTGCGGATGATGTTGTTGATATGCTTATCTCAGCGGCAGAGTTGACTGTTTACCAAAACAACCATGTGTTTTATTCCTTCAACTTGATTACTCTATTGACTTTACTTGTTGGACTGGCAGGAATTTATATGATGTACAAACTCAATAAACTTGGTTTTCATTTGTACATTATCTATTCTATTCTTCCAGTTTTGACCTTGTATTTAGTTATTCCAATGGATATGATTCCAAACTTTTTGGTATTTGGGACACTACTGATTTCTGCATTCTTTTGTATTATGTATGCCACACAACTCAAGCACATGCGCCAATAATGTGACATTTTGTCCCTTATTGATTTAGGTATGTTGTTTGATACGTGTTTAAACAATGAGATTTGTCCCAGTTAATAAACACGCAACACTCGAAGCTATTGCTTATCCAATTTTGCTTCTCGCTGTTCTTTGGGTAATTTTTTTGCTAGACAAATATTTTGAGTTAAAACTATACCGATTTGGTGTTTTACCTAAATCATTAGAAGGATTAAAAGGAATTCTTTTTATGCCCTTTATTCACGGTCAACGAGATTTCTCACATATCATAAACAATTCAATACCGATTGCTATTTTATTGAGTGTTACAATTTATTTTTATCGCTCAATAGCTATTTATGTAATTACACTTATCTGGTTGCTCGGAGGTTTTTTATTGTGGGCAATTGCTATAAATGAAGGAGTTTACCATATTGGGATTTCGGGAGTCATTTATGGCCTTTTTGGATTTTTATTCGTTAGTGGATTTTTCAAGAAATACATGCCATTACAGGCAATTAGTTTATTTGTTGTTTTTGTATATGGAAGTCTAGTTTGGGGCATTTTTCCAACCGATGAAACTATTTCATGGGAAGGACATTTATCAGGATTATTAGTTGGAGTTTTAACTGCATTTGCATTCCGAAAAGAGGGACCAGTACCTCCAAAATATAAGTATGAAATAGAAAAGGAACTCGGTATTGAACCACCAGATTTAGAAGGGGAGTGGTTAGAAAGAAGACAACGCTTCCTTGAGGCTAAAAAATTACAAGAATTGCAAATGCAAGAGAAAAGGAATAACACGGAAAACAAACCTCCTCAGCAAGAAGAAATTGAACCAAAATCTTCAAATACAAGTTCTTCGACTACGCTGGGAGATGTAACAATCAATTATATTCCCAAAAAAGTTGATAAGGAATGATGGGTTGTTTGTTGTATTGCTTTACAGAAATCAATGCAAATAATTTCTAAAACATTACATTTGCCATAAATCCAAAACAAAGATGGCATCAATTTCAGAAATCACAAATTACCTTGAATCACTAGCTCCACTTTCAACTCAAGAATCTTATGATAACTGTGGATTAATCGTTGGAGAACCAAATACAACAGTTAGTGGTGTTTTAATTTCTTTGGATTGCACTGAAGTTGTTGTTGAAGAAGCTATTTCTCTAGGATGCAATTTAATAATTTCTCATCACCCAATTGTATTTAAAGGATTGAAACAATTGAATGGTAAAAATTACGTGGAAAGAACGGTCATAAAAGCGATTAAAAATGATATTGCTTTGTATGCGATTCATACCAATTTAGACAATTATCAATATGGTGTAAATTTTGAAATAGGAAGTCGCCTCGGGTTAAAGAATTTAAAAGTTTTGGCACCAACAAAAAAGAAACTTTTAAAGTATGTTGTTTTTTGTCCTAGAGAATATGCACAACAAGTTTCCAAAGCCATGTTTGAGTCAGGAGCAGGACAAATTGGTGATTACAGTGAATGTTCTTTTGAAACGGAAGGTACAGGTTATTTCAAACCAGAAGAAAAAGCAAATCCTTTTATTGGTGAGAAAAATAAAAGAGAGAAAGTTGAAGAAACGAAAATTGAAATGATTAGTCCGCTAGCAAATAAATCTGCTGTTATAACAGCTATGAAGGCAGCGCATCCTTATGAAGAAGTCGCCTACGATGTTTATTTGCTCGAAAATGAAAATCAATTTGAAGGAGCTGGTATGGTAGGGGAGTTAGAGGAATCAGTTGCAGCACCAGATTTTCTAAATTTTGTAAAAAAAGAATTCAATTGTGGAGTAATTAGACATACAGCAGTTGTTAAAGAAAAAATACAACGTGTTGCTTTTTGTGGAGGCTCAGGAAGTTTCTTAATACAATCGGCAAAAAGAAACAAAGCGGATATTTACCTTACTGGCGACTTAAAATACCATGAGTTTTTTGACGCAGAAGATCAAATTATTTTGGCTGATATTGGGCATTTTGAAAGCGAACAATTCACACCAAATTTAATATATGGTATTTTGAAGAAAAATTTTATTAACTTTGCGCTCTATTTGAGTAAAGTGAAAACAAATCCGTTAAATTATTTATAACACGTATGGCGACAAAATCAAAAGCGAAAACCTCAACCGTTGCAGAAAAGCTAGATGCTTTGATTAATTTACAACGTATTGATTCAGAAATCGATCGTTTATTAACTGTCCGTGGTGAGCTGCCACTAGAAGTGGAAGATTTAGAAGACGAATTACAAGGACTAGAGACAAGAATTGCCAACATCAATGCAGAACTTGAAGAAATTGAGACAGAAATTACTGAGCGTAAATTAGCTCAAAAAGAATCTCAAACTGCTATTATTAGCTATAAAGAAAAGCAGAAAAACGTTCGTAATAATCGTGAATATGAATCGCTTTCTAAAGAAATTGAGTTTCAAGAATTAGAAATTCAATTGCACGAGAAAAAATCTAAAGAAGCAGCTTATCGCGCCGAAAAGAAAAGAGAAGTTTTTGATGAAACGAAAGCGAAATACGAATTGCGCAAAGGTGATTTAGATGTTAAGCAAAAAGAACTTGAAGAAATAGTTGCTGAGACTCAGAAAGACGAAGACAAACTGCGTAAAGAGTCAGAAAAAGCTAAAAAAGCGATTGATGATCATTTGATGGTAGCGTACAATCGTCTTCGTTCAAGTGCAAAAAATGGTCTTGCTGTTGTTCCTATTGATAGAGATTCTTGTGGAGGTTGCTTTAACAGAATTCCACCACAAAGACAGTTAGATATCATGCAGCGCAAAAAAATAATCGTTTGTGAACACTGCGGAAGAATATTAGTGCCAGCAGAAGAAACGGCAGAATAAGCATTTTTTCAATAAAAAGATTAAAAAAAGTGATTTTCAAAAATATTTAGTATTTTTGCAGTCAAAAATTTAAGTATAATTTAAAATAAACGCTATGTACGCAATTGTAGAGATAGCAGGGCAACAATTTAAAGTTCAAAAAGACCAACGTGTTTTTGTTCATCGTTTAGCTGCTGAAGAAGGTACAGATGTAACTTTCGACAGAGTTTTATTAACAGACGATAACGGAAAAGTTAACGTAGGCGCCCCGGCTATAGATGGTGCAACAGTTTCTGCTAAAGTAGAACGTCACCTGAAAGGAGATAAAGTTATCGTTTTCAAAAAGAAAAGAAGAAAAGGATACAAAAAGAAAAATGGTCATCGTCAGTATTTAACAGAGTTGACTGTAACAGGTATAAACGGATAATTCAGAACCAATTTTAAAAGGTTCATAAATTAAAGAGATATGGCACATAAAAAAGGAGTCGGTAGTTCGAAAAACGGTAGAGAATCAGAAAGTAAACGCTTAGGTGTAAAGATTTTTGGTGGGCAACCAGCAATCGCAGGAAACATAATCGTGCGTCAAAGAGGTACAAAACACCATCCGGGTGAAAATGTAGGAATTGGTAAAGATCATACATTATTTGCTTTGACTGACGGAATGGTTGAATTTAGAAAGAAGAAAAATAATCGTTCTTTCGTTTCAGTTGTTCCTTTCGAGAAAACAGAAGCATAAAAAAGACTTATAATAGTTAGTAAAGACTCATCATTTTTGGTGGGTCTTTTTTTTTAGTTTTATTTTTGGAGCTATTTGTGATGTTTTCACTGAATTGAGAAAATATGAAATTAACAAGCTACACAATATTTTTTCTTTTTTCATTAGCTCTAAATGCATGTGGAAATAAAAAAGAAATAAATGAATTTAATTCCATTGTAAAGTCAGGTATTTGGAATGTAACCGAATTATCAGTTAATAATGAGAACGAATTAAATGAATCCATTATTCAATTTGATTTTAAAGAAAATCAAAAACTGCTAATACTTACTTCAGCAAATATACATGAAGCAAATTGGGTTTACGGTGATATTTTTCTAGGACTTCATTTCTCAAATTTTCCCACTCAACTTAATTATTTTCACGGTAAATATGTTATTGATAAACTATCCAATGATGAAATTGTAGCAAGAAAAGAAGAGCAAGGAGATGTTACCAAGATGACGTTAAAGAAATGAAGTTAATCTTTATTTTATTAGGTCTCCTCAAGGTATTTAAATAGCCTGAATTCTAATTTATCTAAATCACATCGGTTTACTACGTGTTACTAAAGTCACTTTATAAATTGAATAATTGAAGTATTATTGCATTTTGATTAACTATAAGAAAAAATGGCGGTACTTAGAAAATACAAAATTACCTTTATTGGATTCATATTTGGTGCTGTTCTTGGTTATGCTTATTGGAATTATATTGGTTGTATGAGTGGTTCTTGCAGTATTACGTCTTCTCCTATTAACTCAACGATTTATGGTAGTTTTATGGGAGCAATATTTGCAAACATTTTTCAAAAGGATGAAAAAAAATAGTGTGATAAGGCAAGCTCTTAGGAACAGATAAAAATATAAAAACAAAGAATATTTGAGAAATGAAACAGTGGATTAGAGCGAATTACAAAGGATTACTTTTGTCTGTTCTTATAGGTGTTTCAGCACATTTTATTGGAAGATTTTCTACCATAAACGGAGTCATGCTTGGACTTTTGACAGGCATCGTTTTAGGAAATATAATTCCTTTTTCTGGTAGCTTTAACAATGGTATATCGTTTAGTAGTTCAAAATTATTAGAGTTTTCCATTGTACTTATGGCTTTCAGTATTAATTTTAATGATGTTGTTGCGCTAGGTTGGCAAAATTTTATTTTGGTTGTAGTTATGATAATCAGCGTCTTGCTTATCACGCTTTTTCTTGCTAAAAAAATGAACTGTCCTGAATCAACTGGAACTTTAGTAGGATTTGGAACAGCAATTTGCGGCTCTTCTGCCATTGCAGCAATTGCCCCAGGAGTTGCCAAAAACAAAGGAGATATTGGCATTGCTTTAGCAGTAGTGAACCTCATGGGTAGTATTGGAATGGTGGCATTACCTTATGTGCTAAAATTCATTGATTTATCTGAAACAGACGCTGGAGTGGTGATTGGTGCAACTTTACACTCCGTTGGAAATGTTGCAGGGGCAGGGTATGGAATGGAAAAGTACATTGGAGACACTGCCATTACAATTAAACTTGCTAGGGTTGCAATGCTTTCGCCTGCGGTAATCCTTTTTACTTATCTTGTAAATAAAAAAGAGGCCAAATCTTGGAAAGAGCATTTTAAACTACCGCTTTATTTATGGCTTTTTATTGCTGTGACAGTTTTTTCAAGTTTGATTAGTTTGCCGAGCATCGTCTTAGGTGGAATTAGTGAAATGGGGAAGTTAATATTAACAATTGCTATGGTTGCAATAGGTTTAAAAGTCAGCTTTAAAAAGTTGTTTTTCTCTGGTAGAAAAGCCATGGGTTTCGGTGCAGTAGTCTTCATAGTACAGATCGCTATTGTAAGTTTGTTGTTATTTCTGTTTTAGGCAAAAAATTACGTGGTTTTTAGCTAAATTATATTTGACGTTTCTATCAAAATTAGAAATAAAATTTTCTAGATATGATAAAAATTTGACTTGTGTCCAATAATCCGTAATGCTAGAAATTTAGTCAAAAAGTTGTACCTTTATCTAAGGGTTTGACAAAAATCAGCACTTAAATAACCGAAATACGGGATGTGACATCTCAATATTCTGTTTTTTTGTGCTTCATTTTCAAATAATTTTTTCCCAAAAAATGATTAGAACCACAATAAATACCCATAAGATGAATTTACTGATGATTTTATTTCTGTTGTTTGCATGCAATAAAGAAGAGATAAATGAAGTAAATAATTATCCTGCTTTACAAACTACGAAAAACATAAGTTATAATGGGGTTTCAGTAGATCTTCTGATTGACAAACCAGAAGGTGAAGAATTTGATGTGTTAATGATTTTTCATGGAACAGTTGGATACGATAGTTTAATAATGGAAGCGGCTAACAACGCAATGAATCGTTTTAAAAATATTTTAGATAGAAAAGACATGATCTTGGTAAGCGTTGCTTATCCTCAAGAGGAGGTGCTTTTTGGTGATGGAATTAAAGAATGTGAAGCAGCGCTGCTTTGGCTTAAACATAATGCAGGAGTTGATTTAAATATTGAGATCAATAAAATATTTCTTGCAGGACATTCCCAAGGTGGTTACATGGTTACGCGATTAAATACTATGCACGAAACAGATGGAGTAATTGCAAACGCTCCTGGACCGCTGAATTTAGTTTTTCGGTGTGAACTTGAGGAAAATGGTCAAATACCACCGGGACTGGTTTGCGATTTACTTGATGATGAATATGGTCCTCCATCTGTAAACCCTAATCCTTATTTCGAAAGGTCATTATTGAATTATACCAGCAACTATAAGTCAAAAATCTTATTTGTTCAAGGGCTTGAAGATTCACCCATCCAAATGTATTCTTGGCCAACTTTCAAAGAAAGTCTTTTGGACTGTGATAGTTGTGAAGATATTCAGTTTCTTGAATTAGAAGGATTTGGTCATAACGCCCTGTTTAATAATTCACAAGCAAAAAATGAGTTTAATGCTTTTATATCGAATTGATTTTAAGTAAAGTCCATATAATTTAATCGTTTCAATTAGGTTAATTATTCAACACGGCACAGATTAATACCTATCTTAGAAATATAATTCTATATCTTTGGTCAGTGGAAAAAATTAGAAAATATTTACTTCCTTTTGGGTGGTTATATGGTGCTATAATGCAACTGCGTAACCTCCTATTTGATAATCAAATTCTCAAATCTTCTAAAATAAATATTCCCATCGTTTCTGTAGGAAACCTTTCTGTTGGTGGCACAGGTAAAACACCACATGTCGAATGGATTGTTGAACATTTAAGAGCGACTAAAAAAGTTGCAATCCTTTTGAGAGGATATGGAAGACAAACAAAAGGGTATTTACTCGTTAGCAAACATTGTTCATCGGAGACAGTTGGAGATGAGGCGCTTCAGTATAAAAAAAAGTTTGGAAACGCTGAAGGGGACAACAAAGCAAATGCTGTTGCAGTTGCTGTTTGTGAAAAAAGAGTAGAGGGAGCTAAAAAATTATTAGAGCAATTTCCTGATTTAGAAGTCATTGTTTTGGATGATGCATTTCAACACCGAAAGATTAAAAGAGACATAAACATATTACTTATCGATACCAATCAACCTTATTGGGAAGACAACATGTTGCCTGCTGGAAACCTTCGCGAATTTCCTAACGGTAGAAACCGAGCTGATGTAATTCTTTTTACCAAAGTTTCCAATGAATTACTAGAAGATTCAGAGAAAAAAAAATATTTTATCCAAAAAGTCAGAACAAGAAAAGAACTACTAATAGGGTTTACGTCCATTAAATACGGTCAAATAATCGGGTTTGATACATCTGATTTTCCACTACCTGACAAAATACTACTCGTAACAGGAATTGCAAATGCAGAACCTTTTCGTAAACATGTTGAATCCTTTGCATCTGTTCATCATTTAGCTTTCCCAGACCATTACGATTATACAACTCGGGATATGCTCGAAATTCATGAATTATTTGATACTTTTGCAGAGGAAAATAAAGTGATTTTAACAACTGAAAAGGATTTTATGCGATTGTCTAACCCTTCTATTTTGAAGGAAACAAGAAATTATCCTTGGTTTTATCAGAAAATCACCATTGAAATGGATTGTGAACAAAGATTTATAGAAAAATTAAACGAATTATGATACAAGAAATGAAAGAAGCGGTTGACTTTTTGAAGTCTCAAACTTCAGTTGAACCGCAAATAGGAATTATTTTGGGAACTGGATTAGGTGGTTTGGTTTCTGAAATTGAGGTGATAGATCAAGTGCCTTACGACAAAATACCTAATTTTCCAGTTTCAACAGTTGAAAGTCATAGCGGAAAATTGATTTTTGGTAAATTAGGTGGCAAGTCTGTTGTTGCCATGCAAGGTCGTTTTCATTATTACGAAGGTTATAATTTACAGCAAGTTACCTTTCCTGTTCGCGTGATGAAGCTACTTGGGATTGAACGATTAATAGTCTCAAATGCCTCTGGAGGTGTAAATCCAGACTTTGAAGTTGGAGAAATAATGGTACTAAACGACCACATTAATTTATTCCCAGGAAATCCGCTTATTGGAAAAAACTTTGACGAATTTGGTCCACGTTTTCCAGACATGAGTGATGTATATGACGAACAAATGATTGATTTAGCTGATAAAATCGCATCAGAAAATAATATTAAAATTTCAAAAGGTGTTTATTTGGGCTTGACTGGTCCAACTTTAGAAACACCTGCGGAATACAAAATGGTTAGAGTGCTTGGTGCTGATGCTGTTGGAATGTCAACTGTTCCTGAAATTATTGTTGCACGCCACATGGAAATACCATGTTTTGCAATTTCTATCATTACAGATTTAGGTGTTCCTGGAAAAATTAAAAAAGTTAGTGTACAAGATGTTATCGAAGTAGCAAGTCGCCAAGAACCAAAAATGACTAAAATTATTAAAGAATTAGTTGCACGTATCTAATCTACTGTAAGAATGATTGAAGAAGAATTGTTAGCAAAATACGAAGCGGTTATTGGACTGGAAGTTCATGCTCAAATGTTGACCAAAACAAAAGCATATTCCAACGATATAAACGCTTATGGAGCAAGACCAAATACCAATGTCAGCGTTGTTACTTTAGGGCATCCTGGTACTTTGCCAAAAATGAATAAAAAAACAATAGAATACGCTATAAAACTTGGACTTGCGTTGAATTGCAAGATAGCCAATCATCAGTATTTTGCTCGAAAAAATTATTTCTATCCTGATTTACCAAAGGGATACCAAATAACCCAAGACACCACTCCAATTTGCACCAATGGCCATATTTCTGTTACATTAAAAGACGGAACCGAAAAATATATTGGTATTACGCGAATTCACATGGAGGAAGATGCCGGTAAAAGCATTCACGATGTGGATGTTTACGATACACTTGTTGATTTGAACAGAGCAGGAACACCATTATTGGAGATTGTTACTGAACCAGATATTCGTTCTGCTGAAGAAGCTTATGCTTATTTGACTGAAATTCGTCAACTTGTGCGCTATTTGGATATATGTGATGGAAACATGGAAGAAGGTTCGCTGCGATGTGATGCCAATATCTCAGTTCGATTAAAAGGTGCAGAGAAATTTGGTACTAAAGTGGAGGTGAAGAACATGAACTCCATTCGAAATGTGCACCGCGCCATAGAACACGAAATTGAGCGTCAAATTTTAGCTTTAGAAAACGGAGAAACATTATTTCAAGAAACTAGAAATTTCGATGCACTTTCCGGTACAACTAGTGCTATGCGCTCGAAAGAAGCAGCAAACGATTATCGTTATTTTCCAGAACCTGATTTGCAGCCCTTGTTTGTATCAGAAGACCAAATTCAAGCGGTAAAATCAGAAATGCCTGTTTTGCCTAAAGCTTTACTTAAAAAATACACCAGTGAACTTGGACTTTCATCTTATGATGCTAATATTCTAATCAGCGCAAAGTCGTTTGCTAACTATTTTGAAGAACTTATTACGCACACCAAAAACTATAAGTCAGCAGCGAATTGGATGATAGGCGATATTCGTTCATATATGAACGCTAAAGGAATTGAAATTGAAGAATTTTCTTTGACTCCAAAAAAAATTGCTGCATTAATAGCATTAATAGACGCGGGGAAAATTTCAAATACAATAGCTTCACAACGTTTATTTCCTGAATTGTTGAACAATCTAGAGGTTTCTCCAGAAGAATTGGCAATTAAGAATAATTGGATTCAAGATTCTGATGAGGGTTCCATTAAAGCAATTATTTCAGAAGTAATTGAGCAACATTCTGCAGAGGCCGAGCGTTATAAAAATGGTGAAAAGCAACTTTTAGGGTTCTTTATGGGGCAATTAATGAAAGCCTCAAAAGGGCAAGCAGACCCAAAAGCGGCAAATAAGTTAATGAGAGAAACACTAGATAAGCTTTAGAGAAAAATGAACAAACTTATTAAAAACAACTATTATTCCTTGTTTATCGTTGTAATAAGCGGCTTTATTGTACTATCTTCATGTTCGGAAGAAGGGAAGGGAGACGAAAAACAAAAACAACGTGCTGCAAAGGAAAAAGTAAATTCTGAAAATAATCACAATGAAGTTGATTATTATGAATCTGACCAAGAATTAACACCAAATGTAATTGTTGCTGGAAATGTAATTAAAGGTGCAAAAGCTTCTTTAGTTGTTGAAGCAAATACCCCCGATGGAGTTGTTAGAATTGGACAAACCTTTACTGATGCAGAAGGTAACTTCTCTATCAAGGGTCATATTAAAGATATGGGGCTTTATCAACTGCGATTAGAGGAAAGAAGAGTAGAAGGACAAGAGCCAAAACTCGTTCCAATGACTTTAGTGCCTGACGATTCAGTTTTTATTCAATTAGATTTTAATTCGTTCAATGTTTCACCTCAATTTTCTGGAACTTCTTGGTCGGAAGTATTGAACGGTTATTTTGAAGAAATGAAAAAGTTTTCGGATTGGCAACAGTCATTAGAAAATCCACAACAATATGGAAACGAAAAGTTGATGGCTATGGTTATGGAAGCAAAGAAATCAATGGATGACTTTACTGTAAAAGCGATTAAGAAAAACCCTTCAAACCCTGCTAATATTGTATTAATGTCTAATTTGTTTCCAATGATGGGTTACGATTATTGGGATAACAAACATTTGGCTGTTCTTCAAAATCTACATAAGAATTACCAAGAAGCTTATCCAGAACATCCGATGACTAAATCATTAGGAACACAATTGGAACAATTGCAACAAAGTTATTCGGAGTATGTGGATTTTAAAGAGAAAAACATAGCACCAAATATTGCCTTGAGTGATCCAAATGGAGAAACAAGACAACTTTCTGACTTAAAAGGAAAGTATGTATTAATCGACTTTTGGGCATCTTGGTGTGGACCTTGTAGAATGGAAAACCCAAATGTTGTGCGTTTGTACCGTCAATATAAGGACCAGGGCTTTGAAATATTTAGCGTATCGCTTGATACCGAACACGCAAGATGGAAAAAGGCAATTGAAGCAGATGGTTTAATTTGGAAAAATCATGTTAGCGATTTAAAAGGATGGAAAGCTGATGTTGTCAGTCAATATCAGTTTAATGCAATTCCTCATACTGTTCTTTTAGACCCTGATGGCAAGATTATTGCAACAAAACTTCGAAGTCATGAATTAGAACAAAAGCTCCAAGAGATTTTTGGATAAAAGATTATTAAAATGGAAAAACTTATTAACGTTACATTACTATTTATTTTTATACTCTCAATTACTTTCACAAGTAAAGCACAAGAAATTACCGCAAAAATATCTGGGAATTTATTTAATGTTCCTAGTGATACAGTGTATATTTCTCAAAACCTTGGTGCGCAAGGAATGAAAGATTTAGAGACTTTTGTACTAGATAAAAAAGGTAACTTTAGTGAGAAACTAAAACTACCAGCAGAAGATTATTATGTTTTGCGTCTTTCTGATGGTCAATCCATAAACTTGGTGATTCGCGATAAAGATGATTTTAAAGTTTTTGGCGATGGCAAAAATTTGTTTCAATTTGCTAATATTGTTGGTTCAGATGATTCACAAGCGTTAAATGAATTTATTCGTTTTAACATGGCTTACAATCAAAAATTGGATTCTGCAAAACTATACTTGCAACAAAACCCGGGAAAGGACAAAGAAGTGAATGCTTCCTTTCAATCTGTTTATAATTCATTTCGAAGTGAGCGACAACAATTCATTTCAGAGTTTGCTAATAGCCCAGCGCTTATTGCTGTTTTAGGAACATTTAATTTAGACCAAGAGTTTAAAGAATATGAACAAACTGTGGAAGCTTTAAAAGAAAGTTTTTCTAATAGCCCAACAGTTCAAAATGTTGCGCAAGAGTTAGAGAAAAACAAGCAATTACGAGCTTCAAAAGCTCCTTTGAGTCCTGGAGCGAAAGCAAGGGATATTGTTATGTCAAACCCGGAAGGTACAGAGATTAAGCTATCGGATTACGAAGGGAAAATTGTACTTTTGGATTTTTGGGCTTCTTGGTGCGGTCCTTGCAGAAAAGAGAATCCACATGTTGTGAAATTATATGAAAAGTACAAAGATGCTGGCTTTACAGTGTTTTCAGTTTCTCTGGATAAAAACAAAACAAGCTGGTTGGCCGCAATAGAAAAAGATAAATTAGTTTGGGACGCACACGTTTCCGATTTACAAGGTTGGCAAAATGCAGCAGCCAAACAATACCAAGTGTCTTCGATTCCTTTCACTGTATTATTAGACCGAGAAGGAAAGGTTATTCAAACCAAATTGAGAGGTTATCAATTGGAGCAAATGTTGGAAAGTATTTTTGGATTTTAATGAGCAACAAAAAAGTATATTTTGCGTCAGACTTTCATCTCGGAGTTCCAGATTTCAAAACCAGTTTGGTTCGTGAAAAAAAAATCGTTCGATGGCTCGACACCATAAAGAACAATGCCTCTGAAATTTATTTAGTGGGGGATATTTTTGATTTTTGGTTCGAATACAAGCACGCTATCCCCAAGGGTTTTATTAGACTTCAAGGAAAAATAGCTGAACTTACAGACGCAGGTATTCCAATTCATTTTTTCATTGGAAATCACGATATGTGGATGTTCGGTTATTTTGAAAAAGAACTTGGTGTTAAAATTCACAGAGAACCAATAACGCTAACACTTCAAGGAAAAATGATACATATCGGTCACGGCGATGGGTTAGGGCCAGGGGACAAAGGCTATAAGTTTATTAAAAAGGTTTTTTCAAACCGTTTTTTTCAATGGTGTTTTGCTCGCTTACATCCTAATTTTGGCATTGCTGTTGCGAGTTATTCCAGTCGAAGAAGTAGAGCTAAAACAGGACATATTGACGAAGTTTTCCTTGGAGAAGAAAACGAATGGCTTGTTCTATACTCCAGAGAATATTTAAAAAAAGAATCAATAGATTACTTTATTTTTGGACATCGTCATTTGCCGTTAGATATTAAATTGACCGATTCTAGCCGTTATGTCAATCTTGGAGAATGGCTAAAATATAACACCTATGCTGTCCTTTCAGAAGGAGAACTTTCACTTTTAAAGTTTGAAGGCTAGGAAGAGGGTTTTGGGAAATATCTGCTAGAAATTGTTCCTTCAGACGTGTCAGGAAAGGATTTAAATTTCGTCCTCCAACATTTTCACCATTCCTTCGTTAGCAACTTTTTTGTAACAATCTCTATAATTAGTGTATTATATTAATCTTTGGAAGGATTTTTGAAAGATTTAATCAAAAATGTTTATTACAAGAATTTTATGAACCGTTTTCTAATTTTTTGTTTCCTCTTTTGCTCCATATTTGGTAAAGAATTTTCTAATTTGGTTGCGCAAGAAGATTATTTTTTAACACCTCAAGATAAAGCCTATTTATTTCATACGGTAAGAAAAAGCCCAATTCTAGAGCAAAACATTGGACGATATTTTCATTACGCTGGACCTGAAATTTTATTACCAAATGGTGAGGTAAACTACGACAGTATTGAATTGAAAATTATTAATCAACCGGAGCTACTGATTATTATGTCGGAGGAAATCCGAAAAGCACCAAAAGGTATTCTTGCAGAAGCGGCTAATAAACAAGCAGTTTGGGAATTAAATAAACTATTGCATGCCAAGCGAAAAAATAATATTGATAAAGAAGGGCTTTCTTATGATTATGAGAATTTTGAACGTGTAATTATTAGTCGATTGCCTACTGTTGCTTTCAAACAAAAAGGAGGAGGAATGATTATTCACCCGAAAGTAGAAAATATTTTCAATCCTAATTTGTCATTCAATGAAAAAGTAGCAATGTTAGAAGGTTTTGGTAATTGGACTGTGCAAGATAGAAAACAAGTCTTAGATGCTATGAATTATGCGATTAATCATTGGGTAGAAAACAGAGCGTTTTCCATTTTTCAAAAACTTGGAGGAGAAGCAGATACCTTTATCAATGTTTTAACTGCCGCAGGCGATGGTTCCACAACTTCAGGTTTATTTGAAGAGCGAGAAAAAGATGAAAAAGGTCGTTGGAATAGGGGATTGCCAAAAGCGGTAGGTTTATTTCCTTATTTTTCAGAAATCGTCATAGATGAAAATAAGAAAAAAGGGAAAGAAAAACTCGAGCCTATGCGTTATTCTATCTTGGATTTTGAAACAGTAGGGGGGAATAAACAAACTAATATTCACCTAGATGTATGGGGATACAATAGCGAAAAACAAACCACTGTAGTTATTGAAAAAAACGCAAAGGCCTATCCATTATTTGGTTCCACCGAATCGCGTTTTCTTTCACCTGATTCAACTTTTGGCGGCAGCGGAACATACTATACAATGATTAATCGTGTTAAAGCCGATATTGTTGATTTAGAAGAGAAAATTTCTGGTAAAAAAGGTTTTGATTATAAAATCGCCTATTTTGAAAAGAAAAAAAGTGATAAACTGTTGCAAATTGATAAAACTGAAAAAGAGTTGAACGATATGCGTATGCGTCCAATTGTGACAAACGATAAAAAACTGAAAACTAAGTCAGGTGGAAAGGCTAGACGAAAAAAGCAAGAAGCAGTTGTTGCATATTACAACCAATTAGCGGCAATTAAGAAAAAAATCAAGGAGTTACAAGAGCAAAAACAGCGAGCAATTGAGCTTATGCAACAAAAAGAGCGTCAAGTGCATCACATGTTAGATTTGATTGGCCGAAATTGGGTGCCTTTTAAAGAAAAAGATGGACTTTATATTTTTGAAGATTCTACCACCTTTGATTTATATACTCAGGAATTTACATTTCCTCCTTCAAAAAAAGATTCTGCTTGGCAAAAAGAACCATTCGAAATTCGCTTAATTGCAATTCCTTATTCACACGTTTCAAATCAAGTAGATGAAGTGATGCTTCATGTAAATATTGTAGATGTTCGTCCAAAATACGATGCCAAAGTACAACTTATTTTGGAGGATGTTTTCGCTTCTAATTCTTTTGAGCTTTCAAACCCTTTATTCCAACCTAAAGATTCCCTTTCTGTTGTTGAATTTTTTGAGGCACTTCTGCGAAAAGATTTATCTTTTAATCTTATTATGAGAGGTGCAGGAGTAGGGAAGTGGAACGGATATCGTACGGTTGCGGATAGATCAGCTCAAGAAGTGGTAAGCTATATTGGAAAAACATCCGAAGAAAGAAGCAAGAATCGAGAATCAGAGGAAATGAAAAGATTACGTGTTTCTTATGTAGATATTTCACTAAATAGGGCTATACAACTGGAAGTGAATAGTTTTACTGATCCTGTTACAACGAATTTTGTAGCACCTTCGAAAGTTATTCAAGAAAAAGTCGCTTCTTATAAGTTGACTGGAAATCAAGTTTTAAGCGCATACAGAACTTATACTATTGCCAAAAAGATGCAACAAGAATTAAATGTTTTGGCAGGGATGTATCTGAGTCGTGAAGACGCAAAAAAGGTTATAGATCGAATGAACAAGAAGTTTCAAAAAGGAACCATTTACGTTGGAAGAACTTCATTTAAATGGAAAGACTTTTAAACATCCAAGAGCTTAATGATGAAGGCAGCCTATGTACATTTACTTTTTGGATTATTCTACCTAGTAGGCGCTTCATTTTTACCAATTTCCTCTTTTGAGCCCAAAGCATTAGGCATCGCATTTTGCATGATTCATTGGTGGATAGCTCAACCTGTTCCAATCTATGTTACAGCTCTTGTTCCGCTGATTGTAGGCGTTCCTTTAGGCATGATTTCAGAAACAGAACTTGCATCAGCTTATGGCAATAAAATGGTGTTCTTGTTTCTAGGTGGTTTTTTGATTGCCTTGGGAATTGAAAAATGGAAGTTGCATCATTATTTTGCAGAATATATTCTTAACCTTTTCGGTAATTCACCAAAACAGATTTTACTAGGCTTTATGGTATCTACCGCCGCACTAAGCATGTGGATTAGTAATACAGCAACAGCCTTAATGATGCTGCCAATGGCGATTTCAATTATTCTCTCAATTCCGAGGTTTAGGTTAAAAAAGCGCTTTTCTATTGCGCTTTTACTGAGCATTGCTTTTTCAGCAAATATTGGGGGAATAGCAACATTGATAGGTACACCACCGAATGTTCAAATGGCTGGAATTTTAGAACAAAACTTTCAAATCGAAATAACATTTTGGCAGTGGTTTAAATTTGGATTTCCTTTTATGCTTTTATTGTTGATAGTAACCTATTTTATATTAAGGTTGGTGTTTTTAAAAAACATCTCTTTCGAAGTAAATACGGCTAAGTCACAAAAAATGAATACCCCTCAAAAAAGGGTATTAGTTGTGTTTTTAATCACAGTTATATTTTGGATTTTTAGTGTTCCCATTTTTAAACCGCTTGGAATTCCTATTAACGACACTATGATAGCCTTATTTGGTGGATTTTTACTTTTTATTGTTCCTCAAGAAAATAAAAAGCCACTTTTAGAATGGAACGATACAAAACGATTGCCATGGGGAATTTTACTTTTATTCGGTGGTGGATTGGCATTAGCTAAAATGCTTGCAAATGGAAATGTTGTTATTTATGCTGTGGAATCTTTGAGTTCGTTTAGTCACCTACCATTGATAGTCATTATGTTTTTGTTTTTTGGATTAGCTCTTTTCGCAACGGAACTTATGTCCAATTTAGCACTCGTAAGCATTTTAATTCCAGTTTTGGGAGAATTTGCAGTGCTGTACGACTTACCTTTGATAACCCTAGCAGCAGGCGTAGCAATCAGCGCAAGTTGTGCTTTTATGTTACCCATCGCAACTCCACCAAACGCAATAGTTTATTCTGCAAACATACTTTCCATGTCTGTGATGGTACGCGTTGGTTTTATAGTGAATTGTATTACACTGGTTTTAACCACGCTTTTCCTTTATTTCTTCCATGTTTGAGAACTTTATCGGCTTTCAAAAATGGATTGAAAAAGTTTTGAATGAATTGAATTTATTCTAACCAGCTTTATTCACCAATCTGACAAAAAGAAGTGTTCCCAAAAAATAGGGATGCTATAAAACACCTTATTTGCATTTAAAGTGCTTTATATCAATGTGTTACTTTATTAACGATGTCAGATTGGTGAATATTGCGGGCTAAGCGACTTTTCTATTCCTTGCCTTAAAACAAGTCTCTAATGGTCTGTTAATAAACCTAGAAGGTATAGTTTCCTTTAAGTTATAATTTAATCGCATACTCGATCCATAAGCTCCTGTACTATGAACGGTTACTAAATCCCCTCTTTTTAAAATTGGAAGAAGATAGTCTGAGCCAAATGAATCGCTACTTTCACATGATGGACCACTGATGCGATAAGACGCAAAATTAAACGCTTCATGGTGTGCAGAAATTTTGTGACGTGCACCGTATAACGCAGGACGCATCAACTCTGTCATGCCAATATCAAGGATAGCCAAAGGCATAGAAGTTTCTAAGTGTTTCATGTATTGTACTTCACCAATTAATGTACCGCATTGCCCAACTATGCTGCGTCCTGGCTCCAAACGGATTACTTCAATTAGTGAAGTCGGAAGATGTGTACGAATAGCGTTTATCCACCCTTCAAAGTTAGGAATAGGATTGCGTTCAGGTTGCTCGTAGTCAATACCTAAACCTCCACCAAGATTCAAATAGTCAAATGAATAGTTTGAAGGTAATGCATCAATAAAATCTCTTATTTTTTTGGAAAGGCTTACAAAGTAAGTCATATCTAAGATTTGCGAACCTACGTGAACGTGGAAACCGCAAATTGAGCCGTCTAATTGAACTAATTCTAGCGCTTCCTGCGGCGAAACCCCAAATTTATGATGCTTTTCTCCAGTAGAAATATTCTCATGCGTATCCACTCGTAAATCTGGATTTAATCGCAATGCAACTTTTGTAGAAGTTGTGATATGTTGTTTTAATTCTTGAATTAAGTGATATTCTTCCACTGATTCACAATGAATAACAAAAATGTTTTGTTCCAAAGCGTAAGAAATTTCACGAATGGTTTTACCTGAACCAGCAAATACAATTTGATTGGCATTCCATCCATTTTCTAACGCAGCCTTTATTTCACCAGCAGAAACACAATCTACATTCATTCCACCTGATTTTATTTTTCTTAAAATTGGTTCTTCATGATTTGCTTTAATAGCATAGTGCAGTATTGTACCGCTTTGCTGTGCCGCTTCTTGAGCTACTTTTATTGTTCGCTCTAACAATTGTAAGTCGTATCTGTAATAAGGACCGTTGTACATTTTTATTATTTTAGGCTGCAAATATAAATAAAAGTTTTAAATAAAACACATTGTTAAAAATAAAACAAAATAAAAATATTTTAAAGGAAATATATCAAACTTGGTCATAATGGAATTCAATTGGGAGGTGGTTATATGTATTCAATAGTTTGTACTCAATGATTTAGATTAAATTCTTTAATAGACTAATTTTAATTATATTTGGTTTGTTACATGGCTTTGAGCATTTCTGAAGGTAAGAGCTAAGTTATACACTATTTTAAAACGGAAAAACGTAAATTATCTAATGAAGGGAAAAACTGTTACAAGAAAACAAAAGGTTTCAGCAATTATAATAACATTTCCTTTTTTATTAGCGATAACCTTGCTAATTCATGGATTATCAACATTAAATAACATTTATCTTTACGAAGGCTTTAAAGTTAGTTTCGCTGCAATAACATTTCTTGTCGTTGCTCATGTATCATCCTTATTTATTTTATGGAAGTTCGACAAAATAGAAATACAATTACCTCCGTCAAAGCTCAAGAAAAAACTATCATGAATAGTACTTTTCTTTTTGAGTATAGTGTGCAGTTTACTTTTAGAAATGGGATTAAGAATGAACATTAATTATTGGTTAAAAAGTAGTTATGTTGAAAATATTGAGTTAATCGTTATAGATAAATATATTTCTCAAGACCGACATGGTACTGACCGCTTCATAGTTTTTAATTCAAATTATGGAAGATTGACAAACAGAGTTAAGCGAAAAAAATATGAATCTTTTTCAATCGGAGACAAATATAAAGCCAATGTACACAAAGGGTTTTTTGAAGGATATTTTTTGACGGAACCACTAAAATAGCTTCAAAATTAAATATATGAACCGAGCACTTCAACAAGTTCCCTACGGTAAACTCAGGGCATCGCAGCATACCACTTGCGAGCTCAAC
>SKGS01000146.1 GCA_007117355.1 Lishizhenia sp.
ACTTTCGCTCCTAACGTCGCTCACCCTCGCACAACACAGTATATCTGGCTCGCTCCTGCCTTCGCTCGACCCATATTTGCCTCCGCTACGCTACGGCAAACATCAGATATACTGAAACGTTGTGCGACATATTTCCAAGTCTCATTTTAAAATAAGGAACGAGTGAAAAATTTTCTTTATTAAAATGAGGGGAAATAAGGAGTTTTCTCCGCTATCGCTCCGAAAACGATTTATTTATAAAGTCATAAGGCATATACTTTTTACAAAATAATTTACACAACTATGGGATTACCAAAATATCACGAAACGTTTATGCCGATACTCGAAGTATTAAATACTGAAGAATCTCTGCATTACAGAGATTTAACCATTCGTGTTCGCGATAAATACTATTCTGATTTACCACAAGATTTGCTTGATAAAAAAACAAGTACTGGAGCAAATATACTTCTTGATCGTATAGGTTGGGGAAAGTCCTATTTAAAAATGGGTAAATTTGTTGATTATCCTAAACGTGGAATGGTGCAAATCACAAAAAAAGGAAAACTTATTGTTAAGTCAGGAAAGTTTACTTTGGAAGACTTAAAAAATGATCCTGATTTTACAGCTCATCGCGAAGCTCAAAAGAGTAAAAAAGAAAATGAAGTTGAAGAAGTATCGACTGAAAATGCATCACCCCAAGATTTAATTGACTCTGGTTTTTCAACTATTGAAACACAAGTAAAAACTGAGTTATTAGATAAATTAAGAAGTGTTGACCCGTACTATTTTGAAAAAGTTATTCTGATTCTTTTGAAAAAAATGGGGTATGGAGATTTTATGGAAACTTCAAAATCTGGTGATGGTGGAATTGATGGAATCATTAACGAAGATAAACTTGGTCTTGAAAAAATTTATATTCAAGCAAAACGCTATAATGAGAATAAAGTTCGCGAAAAAGATATTCGCAATTTTATAGGAGCAATGAGTGGTGATACAAACAAAGGGGTTTTTGTAACAACTTCCAGCTTTGATGATTCTGCTATTGTAAAAGCACATGAAGCTCATCACACTATCATACTCATTGATGGAGATAAACTTGTCGATTTAATGCATCAGTATGGAGTTGGCGTACAGGTTAGTAATGTTTATGAAGTCAAAGAAGTTGATGAAGACTTTTTTGAAGGAAATTAGTTTTTTAACCTATTCAGTAAACTATGAAAATAATTAAATTTAGAATCAAACACTACAAATCTATCATTGATAGCGGTGATTGCTACTTAACTAATTCAGTGACTATTTTAGCAGGTAAAAATGAGTCTGGGAAAACATCAATTTTAGAAGCTCTTGAAGACTTTGATACAGAGGTGGAAATAAAACCTGAAGCAAGGCCAATCAAAGATAAAGACGTAATTCCAGAGATAAGCGTTACATTTGATGTTGAAGGAAATACTCTAACCAAAATATTCAATGAGATTGGATTAGATAAGAATTTCACAAAGAATGTATATATTGAAATAATAAAATATTTTCCAAATCAATTTACTATTTCAGATGTCACGAAAGAAGCTCTTAATATTGAAAATACAACTCAATTAAAAGAAGTTCAAAGTATAATAGAAAAGGAACTAAAAGAGGTACAAACAATACACAAAAAATATCCTCAAATTGGCGGAAGTATCCCTTCTGCTGATTTTGAAAATACATCGAATTTTAAGACTCTAGTTACTCAATTAAAGAACCAAACAACTCCAAATTTAGCACAGATATCTGATACTGACGAGAAAGAGAAATTTGCTCAGAAAATTGAAATAATCTTGGAAAATGTTACGGAGTTAGAAAATCTATCAAATATTGAAAAACATTTTATTGATGAACTAAAGCAATATATTCCAAATTTCATTTTATTTAACTCTTTTGAGGATATATTCCCAAATAAGATTCCATTTGCGGAATTAGAAAAAAATGAGTGGATTAAAGACTTATCTATCGTCAGTGATTTGAAAATAGATACGATCAAAGGAATAGAAGATAGAGATAAAACAAAACATAAAGATGACGTAAATATAAAGCTAAATGATGACTACAAAAAATTCTGGACACAGGACATTTCAAATCTAAGTATTGATTGGGATTCAGAACATCTTTATTTTTGGGTCAAAGAAGATGGTTACCCTTACGAGCCAAGTTTAAGGAGTAAAGGGCGTCAATGGCATTTAGCTTTTTATATCAAAATCACTGCGAGAGCTAAAGAGAGTGTGCCTAATATTATTTTGATAGACGAACCGGGATTGTTTCTACATGCCAAGGCTCAAAGAAATATTTTGGATAAATTAGAAAATTCCGCAAAAGCTGCTCAAGTTATTTTCTCAACTCACTCTCCATACTTACTTGAAGCGGAGAAATTGGATAGGATTAGGCTTATTCATAGAACAAAAAGTACAGGAACAAAGATTGACAACAAAATTCATGCCTTAGCTGACAAAGAAACACTCACTCCTATTTTAACAGCAATTGGTCTAGAGCTTAATGATGGAATTCAAAATATTGATAAAGTAAAAAATATTGTCGTAGAAGGTCCTTCAGATGTTTTTTACTTCCAGGCATTTTCAAAAATTCTTACAGAAAATAATGATTTAAACTATATTTTTGGTGGAGGTGCCGGAAATATGCCTTTTGTTGGGACAATACTACAAGGATGGGGATGTTCGGTTTTATACTTGTATGACAACGACCAAGGAAAAGACGATGGAGAAAAAAACCTAACTAAGAACTGGCTAGTAAACAAAGAATTAATTGAATCCGTTCTAAATGAAAAAGGAAGCGTGGAAGATCTTTTTACAGAAAATGATTTCAAAAATCATGTCTTAGGCAATGAAAAAACTAACTATTCATCATCAAACAGTGAGTATTTGAAGAAATCTAAAAAAGATAAGGTTTTAATATCAAGATTATTTCTTCAAAAGATTGAAAATGACGAGAAAATCAATTTAGAAGAGCAAACTTTCAATAATTTTAAGAGCGTTATAGAAAAAATAGCGGAGAAATTCAAATAAGGTGTTTTGGGCTACGGGCATTCACCCCTTTAATTCCCCTCTGCCCTTCGCCCAAAACGAAAAATTTTCACTCTAACAAATGATAAAAGAGACTTGGAAATACGCTAAAGCCACATTGCATTCTCACTCCGCTATCGCTCCGTTCGGCTCGCCTAACACAGTATATGCGGTTCGCTCGTTGCACTTCGCTCTCCCATATTTTGCTCCGTTTCACTCCGCAAAACATCGCATATACTGAAACGTTGTGGAACATTTCCTTTCTGCCTTTAAATTGCTTTCAAGTCATCAAAAGCTTTTTTCAAAAGTATTTATCTATAAGATTAATCATGTTTACAAAA
>SKGS01000076.1 GCA_007117355.1 Lishizhenia sp.
GCAAATTCTCAAATTTCAGTAGCCACATTGTTTAAAGGATGCCCTTTGTTAGACAATGGTGGTTCATGTATGGAAAGTGTTTCTACAGGTACAGATATGATAATATCAGCATATCTTGAAGAGGGAGAAGAATATTTTTTAGTTCTTTCTAGAGGAACGAATTCTGGATGTTTTTATTACGACCTTAAAATGATGTATGGCTCAAGACCACAACTATCTTATTCACAATCGGTAAATTATGACGGTGAAATAGGTGTTTTCCCAACAAGTGGAAACCCTAATTCCTCAGATCCAAATTCAGTTTTTGAATATAGGGTTACGTATTCTCATCCAGATGGATTACCTCCAATGAATGGTTATCCTGTTGTTGGAATAGATTTAAATGGAAACAATCAGTTTGATGAGATCATTTCCATGATGCCTGTTGATAATTCTGATCATGATTACCTCAACGGAAAAGAATATTTCTTCGTAAGAGGGTTTGAATTAAACCCAAATCTAAAGTATTCTTTTATGGCATTTGATTCAGAGGGAAGAGCCTCAACAGGAAATGCAATAGCAACTAAATCGGGACCATTAGTTTTTAATGATTCATTGGATTTGTTTTTATATGCTAATGATATCTTATTTGAGAATATGAATCCAGATGTTGGAGAAGAAACTGAAATAACGATTAAAATAAGAAATCAATATTTCTTCACTGCGAATGATGTTCCTGTTAACATATATGCTGGTGATGATTTAATTGAATCTACAGTTATTAATTCCATTTCACCCAATAACTATACAGAATATAGTTTTACTCATTTTTTTAATGAAATTGGATATATTCCAATTAAAGTAGTTATTGATGAAGGAAATACTATTTCAGAAAGTAATAAATTAAATAATTATGCCATTCGTCCTATTACTATTGGAGACTTTTCAATGTCAGGTTCTATAATAATTGAACTAGACAATGATTTTCATTCAGCATGCAGTGGTTCAGCGTATGTTTATTCCGGCACAGCCACTTACTCTGAAGAGTTTGGGGAAAACATCTTGGTTGAAGGAGCAGAAGTAATTGTTAGTATTCCTGAGATAGGTCGTTCATATAAGTCATATACCAATCGAAATGGTAGATTTGCCGTTTTGATAATTCTTCCATCTCCTGGTACTTACAACTTAAACGCTATAGCTACTGATTTCACTGTTCAAGGAAACGCCCCGCCTTTTACTTTGGTTTCAGAAGCCTGTACTACCGAGGGGGGGTGTACTTCTTGTGGACCATCTGATTGGATAATTCCACCAATTATTACCAATAGCTCCACTTGTGAAACTTGTCATTTGCCTGACTATATTCCTGATTTAGCTGTTTATTCACACTTTATTTCACCATCTTCTATACTACCCGAATTAGATGAAGATGTTGAAATAGTTACTACAATTGAAAATATAGGTACACTGCCAGCAAATGATTTTTGGGTTTATTTCAAAATTGATGACGAACCTTTTGGAGATCCTATTTTTATTCCTACGTTGTATCATGGTTTTTCTACTACGATAAAAGCTACTGAAAACTTTTCATCTGATACTCATGGTTTCCATTTCATTGAGGTATTAATTGATACACTTAACGAAGTATCGGAAGAAACTATTTTAAATAATAGAGCAACTAGAGCAATTGTGGTCGGTGATATTTTTGATTTAAGATATACGTCTGTCAATGGACTTGTAATATCAAATTTAGCTCCTTCAATTAATGAAGAAATTGAAATTTCTGCTTCTGTTATTGATTTAGGACCAATAGATGCTACTGGGCAAATTACTTTTTATCATGTTCACAATTTAGATTCTACACTAATTCACACAGAATCCTTGTCTATTCAGTCAATGGACACATTAGTATTTACAACCAACTGGCTAGTTAGTAATAATTATGGTGGAATTGTTGTAGAAATATCAGATGTAAATCCAGACACAGAGGCAAGTACGGATAATAATACCATTTCTAGAAACTTTGTTAACCCTGACTGCATAGGTGTAATTAATGAGGGGACTGATGATGTTATTACCTGTGGGCTTTATACATGGATTGATGGTAACACTTATACTGAAAGTAACAATACAGCTTCTTTCCTCTTGGAAGGTGAGAGTTCAGATGGCTGTGATAGTTTGGTTCATTTGAATCTTACAATACAATCCTGCAATTTTACATGGAGCGGAAATGAGGATACAGATTGGTATAATCCCAACAATTGGCTAGAAGAACTTGTTCCTGCCAGCCCATCAATTGTTCTAATCCCAACAGGTCCCACCAACTATCCGGCAGTAACCAACCTTACCTTCAGCGGTGAAATAACCCTAGAAAAAGGTGCGTCGTTAACTGTAACAGGCGAACTAACCAACAATGGCGAACTAACCATCGAACACGGTGCGTCATTGGTGCAAGAAGAAGGAAGTACACTCGCAGGTACAGGTTTATACCACCAACAAATTGTGGTGCATGGAACAGGAGCTGCTTCTGGCAACCGACAAATTTTGTTTGGTCCTGCTATTCCAGATGCTACAACCGAAGCAATCAACGCAGCAGGTTCCAACCGATTCTGGTTCTTCAATGAAACAGCTCACCAATGGCAAGAGGTAACAGATAACAGCACCAACTTTGCTGGTCGTGCCGTATTAGGAAGAACAGCAGGAGTGGACACATACACGTTCACTTCTAACCAAATCAACAACGGCGACGTTGAAATGGCTGGCTTCACACGAACAGGTACAACAAACAACAACAGAGGTTACCATACTATTGCTAACCCTTACCCTTCGTACATCGATTGGCATGGTGTGGAAAGAGAGAACATGTCTCGCACGTATATGATTCGTACCTTTAATGCAGGTACAAACCAACCCGTACGTGATTTTTACAGCGCAAATTCTCAAGTAGGTACCAACAACTCTGACCAACCGTTGGGAGCAGAGATCTCTCGCTACATTGCGCCAGGACAAGGCTTTGAAGTGCGTGTTTTAGGCGATGACAATACTGGTAAACTAGATTTCAAAAACGAAATTAGAAGCCATAGAAACCCAACGGCACAGGTTACTTTGAGCAATACAGCATTAGCTCGTATTCGCTTATTTGAAGAAAGCAATGCGTTTGATGAAACAATCGTTTTTGTCAACGAAGAAGCTTCCAATGACTTAGACGACAGAGATACTGAAAAGTCAATCTTCAACAACCCAAGTCAGTTTTATTCGCTAGAGAGCGGTAAGCGACTTGTTATGAACGGTTTGAATAATCCAGAAGAAAAAGGATTTGTGCCACTAGGTTTCCGAGCTACTGCAACAGGAAACTACCAAATTGGTTTGGGCAATGTAAGCATGCAAGA
>SKGS01000235.1 GCA_007117355.1 Lishizhenia sp.
CTCAAATTGATATTTTCAGTTAGGATAGATTTAACAACAGCATAGTGATCTGAAACATCATAAACCAAACCAACTACACCTTTTGTTGAAATAACACCCATTTTGGGTTGAACGCCTTTAATTCTACCTGCGTTAATGGTGAAATAATTATTTTTATTTGAGAATGAAGAGTTTATTACAGTAGCTGGAATACGCTCAAAAGATAACTTTCTGAGAGTGTCTTTTATTAGGCTTACATTGGTGTCAATGGGGATGTAAGAAGTTGGGACTTTATTCAACAACCGATTATAATCTTTAAGTAATTCTCTATTGGCTTGATCTAAAAATAAGTGCTTGGTTATTCCGCGCTCCCATTCTAAAAGGCTAGCGATTGCAGAAGATGATGTGTTAAAAAAGGAAGTTCTTGGATAACTCACCCAAGAAAAATACATTCCCAACGCAATTGTTTGCAAAATCAAAAAAAGCAGAAAAATCCTGAATCTTTGAAAAAAAGCAATAAAGTTGCGCATGGATATTTTCTCCTTTTTTAGTCTCTAATCAAGAATTGGAAACGTTCTATGTTTTTAAGTGCAATACTAGTTCCTCTAGCAACGGCTCTTAGTGGATCTTCTGCAATATGAACTGGAAGTTTCGTTTTTCTTGAAATACGTTTATCTAGACCTCTCAACATTGAACCTCCACCTGCTAAATAAATCCCCGTTTTGTAAATATCCGCAGAAAGTTCTGGTGGCGTCATTTCTAATGCACTCAAAATCGCTTCTTCAATCTTAGAAATGGTATTATCTAAAGCATGAGCTATTTCAGAATAACTAACCATTATTTCTTTTGGAATACCTGTCATCAAATCTCTTCCTCTAACCGCAAAATCTTCTGGTGGATTATCCAATTCTGGTAGCGCTGCCCCGACTTCAATTTTGATTTGCTCGGCAGTTCTTTCCCCAACTAAAATGTTATGCTGCCTGCGCATATATTCTTCAATATCGTTTGTGAAATCATCACCGGCAACTCTAATGGACTTGTCACAGACAATTCCACCTAAAGCAATGACAGCAATTTCCGATGTGCCTCCACCTATGTCAATAATCATATTCCCCATAGGTTCTTCCACGTCAATACCAATTCCAATTGCAGCAGCCATAGGTTCGTGAATTAAATACACCTCTTTTGCTCCTGCATGTTCCGCTGAATCTCGAACAGCACGCTTTTCTACTTCAGTAATACCACTTGGGATACAAATAACCATTCTCAAGTTCGGATTAATAATGTTCTTACTGGTTTTGATCATTTTAATCATCCCGCGAATCATCTGCTCCGCACTCTGAAAATCAGCGATAACTCCATCTTTAAGAGGTCTGACAGTCTCTATTAAGCGGTGAGTTTTACCATGCATTTGTTGCGCTTTTTTACCTATTGCAACAATTTTTCCTGACTTAATATCCCGAGCGACAATTGAAGGCTCATCTACAACCACTTTGTCATTCATGATTATCAACGTGTTAGCCGTTCCTAAGTCGATAGCAATCTCTTGCGTTAAAAAACTAAATAATCCCATAATGCAACCTCCGCAATAAAGTATAAAATAAGTGTATAAAATTAAGAAAATTTGTAAAATAAATTACAAATAATTTCTTGAACTAAATTTTAATGTTTAAAATGTCTATTTCCTGTGAATACCATAGACATTCCATGTTCATTACAAAAGTCAATTGACAATTGATCTTTTATAGATCCACCTGGCTGTATAACCGTTTTTATACCTTCATTTGAAGCTATTTCAACGCAATCAGGGAATGGAAAAAAAGCATCAGAAGCCATAACTGCACCATTCAAGTCAAAACCAAATGATTTTGCTTTATGAATGGCCTGATTTAAGGCATCTACTCTTGATGTCTGACCTGTTCCACTTGCTAATAATTGGCCATTTTTAGCTAAAACTATTGTATTAGATTTTGTGTGTTTTGCCAATTTATTTGCAAAGAACAAATCCTTTTTCTCCTCTTCTGTTGGAGAAGAATTAGTCACTAATTCAAAGTTCTCTATTTGGTCTGTAATTAAATCTTTCTCTTGCTCTAGAACCCCATTCAATATAGTTCTGAATTGTCTTTTTGGTAAAACAACTGACTTTTGAACCAAAATAATTCTATTCTTCTTTGACACCAATAAGTTTAGTGCTTCTTCAGAAAAAGCTGGCGCAATTAACACTTCACAAAACAATGTATTTATTAATTCAGCTGCTTCTTTATCAATTCCAGAATTAGAAATTAAAATACCTCCAAAGGCAGAAACTGGATCTCCAGCTAACGCCGCTTCGTATGCCTCTTTAACAGAACCTCTTGTAGCCACACCACAAGCATTATTGTGTTTCAAAATTGCAAAAGTTGGTAAACCATTTTTAAACTCTTGCATTAAATTCACAGCAGCATCTATATCTAATAAATTGTTATATGATAGTTCTTTACCATTTAACTTTTCAAACATAGCGTCTAAATCACCATAATAAACACCTTTTTGATGTGGGTTTTCGCCATATCGCAAAACTTTAGCTTCTTCTATGCTTTCTTTAAAAACGTCTTTTTCACCATCGTTGAAATACTTAAATATTTGCGTATCGTAATGAGAGGATACATTGAAGGCGTCTCTAGAGTATGCTTTTCTCTGTTCAAGCAAAGTTGCACAATCTTGGTCTTTTAGGATTGATAAAAAACCTTCGTACTGTTTAGTGGTTGAAATGATTACAGCATCTTTATAGTTTTTAGCTGTCGCTCTAATCAAAGCAATGCCACCAATATCAATTTTTTCAATAATTTCTTCGTGAGAAGCTCCTGATGCAACGGTAGCCTCAAATGGATACAAATCTACCATCACCAAGTCGATAGAAGGAATTGCATACTTTTCAATTTCGTCTTGATCTTTTGGGTTATCTCGTCTATTTAAAATCCCCCCAAAAACCTTAGGATGAAGTGTTTTTACTCGACCTCCAAGAATAGAAGGGTATGATGTCAAATCTTCTACTCTCTCAACTGGAATATCTAGTGATTCAATAAAACTTTGTGTCCCCCCTGTGCTGTAGATTATTACTCCTTGCTTGTGTAACTCTCTTACTATTGGCTCTAAACCTGTTTTGTCAAATACTGAAATTAATGCGCTTTGAATTTTTTTATTTCCCATACCATAAACTTGTAAGGGCGCAAAAGTACAGAGTTTAACCCGGAAAAATTAATTTATAGAACTAGAAATATGAAAAATCATTGAATTTTATCAACAAAAGAAAAAAAGAGGGAAAGACTTGCCTTCCCTCTTTTTCAACCTAACGATATGCAGTTACGCTTGCTTCTCACCAGAAGCAAGAGCTTCTTTAATTTTTGATTCTAATTCATCCATCAATTCTGGATTATCTGCAATAATTTGTTTAACTGCATCGCGCCCTTGGCCAAGTCTTGTTTCTCCATAAGAGAACCATGATCCACTTTTAGAAATAATGTTCAATTCAACACCCAAGTCCAAAATTTCTCCAACTTTAGAAATCCCTGCTCCATACATGATGTCAAATTCTGCTTTTCGAAATGGCGGAGCAACTTTGTTCTTTACGACTTTAACTTTAGTTCTGTTGCCCGAAACCTCGTCGCCATCTTTTATTTGTGACGACTTACGAATGTCAATACGCACGGAAGCATAAAACTTCAATGCATTACCCCCCGTAGTTGTCTCAGGGTTTCCAAACATAACACCAATCTTATCTCTTAACTGATTGATAAAAATGCAACACGTGCCAGATTTATTAATTGAGCCAGTTAGTTTTCGAAGTGCTTTTGACATCAATCGAGCCTGAAGCCCCATTTGACTATCGCCCATCTCCCCTTCAATTTCTGCCTTTGGTGTAAGAGCAGCAACTGAATCCACAATTAATAAGTCAATCGCACCTGAGCGGATTAAGTTATCTGCAATTTCAAGTGCTTGTTCACCATTATCCGGTTGTGAAATGATTAACTCGCTTACATCAACTCCTAGCTTTTGTGCATAGAACTGATCAAAAGCATGTTCTGCATCTACAATTGCGGCTATACCACCTTGTTTTTGCACCTCTGCAATAGCATGAATTGCCAAAGTTGTTTTACCGGAGGACTCTGGTCCATAAATTTCAATTATTCTTCCTTTAGGATATCCTCCAACACCCAAGGCTATATCGAGTGTTAATGAACCTGATGGAATTACTTCCACGTTTTCAATAGCTCCATCGCCAAGTTTCATAACGGCACCTTTACCAAAGGTCTTCTCCATTTTGTCCATCGTAAGCTGAAGAGCTTTTAATTTGTCTGCGTTTACTTTTTTCGTCTCTGCCATATCGTTTTTTTTTACAAAATTAGGTTAGTAGAACGTAATCTTTTTACGTACTTAAAAAATTAAAATAATTCTAGAATTTCTTCGGCGTGCGCCTTAACTTTAGGTTTTTCAATTATACTATGGATATTACCATCTTCGTTTATCAAAAATGTTGTTCGATGAATTCCATCATACACCTTGCCCATAAACTTTTTCTCTCCCCAAACACCGAAAGCCTTAATGACCTCATGGTCCGTATCCGCTAACAACGGAAATGGCAAATCATACTTATCAATAAATTTCTGATGCCTTTTCTCGTCATCTGCACTTACCCCAAGAATTTGGATTCCTTTATCTTGTAATACTTGATAATTATCTCGTAAATTACAAGCTTGATTTGTACAACCTGGTGTCATGTCTTTCGGATAGAAATATATCACCAATTTCTTTCCTTTAAAACCTTCTGAGGAAATCAAATTTCCGTTTTGGTCTTTAGCACTAAAAGAAGGTGCTGCATCTCCAATTTTTAAATGTTTCATTTGTGTGTTTTTTAAGTTTTCGATTAAATAATAATCAAATATACGATTAATATTATATCAAAACGATTTTTATATTAAAAAAGATTTTACTATATTATAAATACAACACAAAACAGCTATTGTTCCGCAGAGGAAAAAGCAAGTCTAACGATACCAAAAACAGATTTGATATGGCTGAACATTAAATCAATATTTCACAAACACATTCTTAGGTTCAGTAAAGAAACGAAGTGCCTCCCAGCCTCCTTCTCTCCCAACGCCAGACGATTTAACCCCACCGAAAGGTGTTCTTAAATCTCTTACTAGCCATGCATTAATCCATACAATTCCGGCTTCAATTTGATCTGCCATTTGATGTGCTCTTTTTAAATCGCTTGTCCAAATTGTTGCACTCAGTCCATAATCCGTTGAATTCGCCATTCTCAGAACCTCTTCTTCCGTTTCAAAAGGCGTAATAGTAACAACAGGTCCAAATATCTCTTCCTGATTAGTTCTGCAGTCAAAAGAAAGACCTTCTATAATTGTTGGGGCAATATAAAAACCTTCATCATGTGGAGCAGGAAGATTAACTCGCTCCCCTCCTGTTAGTATCTTACCTCCTTCCTCTCTTGCTAAGGCAATATAACTCAACACTTTCTCCATGTGTCCTTTAGAAACTACTGCTCCAAGTTGAGCTTTGGGATCTTCAGGATAGGAAACTTTTGACTTAATAATCTTCGCTACAAATTCATTCTTAAATTTATCGTAAATCCCTTTTTGAACAAAAATTCGAGAACCGCACAGACAAATCTGACCTTGATTTGCAAAACTCGAACGAATAGTAGTTGCTAGCATTTCTTCAAAGTCACAATCATCAAAAATAATGTTAGGGTTTTTCCCTCCCAACTCTAAAGAAAGCTTTTTAAACATTGGAGCAGCAATAGATGCTATTGCCTTCCCTGTTGATGTTCCACCTGTAAATGAAATCGCTTTTGTTAGCTCATGTCGCACAATTGCATCGCCTGTTTTGTGTCCAAGGCCATGTACAATATTGAGAACACCTTTTGGAAAACCAACTTCATCCAAAACCTTACATAATAAATATGCTGTGTATGGAGTGACTTCAGAAGGCTTGGCTACAACGCAGTTCCCCGCAGCTAGTGCCGGAGCGATTTTCCAAGTGAATAAGTAAAGTGGTAAATTCCATGGAGAGATGCAGCCCACAACTCCAATTGGTTTTCTAAGTGTGTAATTTACACCTGTTCCAACCATGTGATGAGATTCTGATGCATAGTGTACAATTGCTGTTGCAAAAAACTCAAAATTAGAAATTGCACGAGGAATATCCACATGTTCGGCAAGCTTTAAAGGTTTGCCATTATCCTTGCTTTCTGCTGCAACAAACTCTTCCATTCTTTTGGCTATGCCGTTTGCAACTTTCAACATCCATTTGCTTCGCTCATCGTTGCTAAGATTTGACCAAACAGGGAAAGCTTTTTTTGCTGCTTGAACTGCTAATTCAACATCTTCTTTATCAGAATCGGGAATTAGAGAGTAAGTCTTTCCTGTCGCAGGTTCTAAATTATCAAAAAACAAACCTGATGTTGCAGGCAAAAACTCTCCATTAATGAAATTATATATTTTTTCCATGTTAACTTTACAATATTCTTAATTATCGTGTAAAAATAATGGTTTTTACAAAGCAAGGTGTCACCTCGAGTATTGAACAAAGTCAATTCTGTGTGCTTCGTTAAGCATAAGCATTGGAATCCCTCTGAGGTCTATGGCATAGTAACGTACTTCTGAATTTCTGTCTAGTTCTATAGTTGTGCGCTCTACTCTTGAAAAACCACGAGGCACTTTACCCAAAACTTCATTTCTTTTATTGTAAAATGTCAACACATAAGATGGGCTAAAGAAACGCCGTGGTTCTTCCATTGGTTCTAACTCAGACCATATTTCTATTTCTAAAAAATATAAGTCGGATAAAACACTGACTTGATCATTTCTTGAACTCTCACTATCAACAGGACGTTTCACTATCCACTGTTGTTTTACATCCAAAGGAATATTATTGGATGTAAATATAAAGGAAGTATTTATAGTTTGAAGGCCCTCAGCAATTGATTGTGATAACGCAACTGAACAATTAAAAACAATCAATACTGCAAAAATTTGTTTTAAACAAGAATCAAGAACATTATGCATATTTTAATTTTTTGATTATCAATAATAAGAAAAATAATTGAAATTTCGTCTCTGTAATTTTAATTAAGCGTTCATTGTATTAAAAGTATCTTGAAAATAACCGAACTCTTTTTTTATATATGCGTACAATCAATGAATAATTGAGTTATATTTGGAATTAGGAAACTACAAAAAATGCAAAACAGCCTTTCAATAAAGTTCTTATTCGTTACAATCTCATCGTTTGTAATGCTATCAGCATGCGATAAAAACACTGAAGGTTATGAACATACATCAGAAAAGAGCTGGTTGAATTCATTTACAGGCAAATTGTCTTCGTTTAACAAATTAAATGATGATAAAAGAACCGAACATTTAGATTCTTTAAAAGCTGTATTGAACGAGAACGACTCCACCAGTTTAGATTATGCAGAATATATTTTCAAAAATGCTATATCGGAAATTAGGTCTGAAAACATCGAGGGTTTCCTGCTCAAGATTGAACATTTTTTAAGTTTACCACAAGTCAAATCAAACACAGAATATAAAACGAATGGGATTATCAGTAAAATTTCGACGCTTGTAAAAACTGATGACAAAGAAGGAGTCGCAAGCATTTTAGAAAACTTAGACACCTCCACGGTAGAGATAAACAATCCATATTTAAGATTGAGATTTAAAGGAGCTATCTCCCACGCATATTTTGAAGTTTTACAAGTTCAAAACTCATTGGATATCGGTTATAAAGCAATTGATGATTTTGAATCACTAATTGCCATATCAAGCTCAGAAGAAAAAAAAATACTTTATAAAGAGTTAATCGACTTACAAAATCAGGTTTCCTTGTTACTTATAGATTTGGCAAAATACAATGAGGCCATGAAAGTCTTAAAACAAGCAGAAGACAATTTTCAATATATAGATACAACATCTTCTAATTTCGATAACTTTTTCATTACCAAAACATATAACAATATTTCCATAGTTTACCAAAATTTAGATCAACTTGAAGAATCGTCTCGATACCTTAGAAAGGCAATAGAAAAAAATAAAAACACTGAAGGGTCTTTTTATTACTTGATTACCAATTATTACAACTTAGGCTTAAATTTAATTGACCAAGAGGAGTATTCAGAAGCATTAGATGTTTTCAGGACAGGCTTAAACATGTCTAAATCAAAACAATTCTTACCTGGTTTAGGATACAATTATTTCGGAATTGGCAGTTCTTATTTTAAAGATAAAAAAACAGATTCGGCTTTGTATTATCTACATAAAGCAGAGGACATAATGTTAGAATTAGACAATAAGGCGATACTATCAAACACATATGAAATTCTAACTCAGATTTATGAACAAAGAAGCAATTTTAAGAAAGCCCTTTACTATCAAAAGGAATTTTTAGACCTTGAAAAACTATACCATGAGATGGTACTTAATAGAGATGTAGAGGAGCTAAACATCAAGCATAAAGTTGAAAAGATCAATACAGAAAATGACTTTTTATCAAAGAAAATTCAGTTACAACAAAATATTTCTGAACAGAAAAACTTACTGCTCGTTACTCTTGGCTCTATTGTATGTATGACATTGATTTTCCTGTTTTTCTTGAATCGTTCAAAAAACAAAATGATTAAAATGTATGATTTGCTGAAACTCCAAAAGGAGGAGATTAATGCAAAAAACGATTCATTAAACGAGTTATTTAAAGAAAGAGATGCGCTTGTCAAAACCATAATTCATGACTTGAGAAATCCGCTTGCTACTATTCAAGGTTTTACACACTTGTTAGAGGAGGAGAACTCTGAAGAAGAAAAAAAGCTATTCTTAGACATGTTGCATGCTGCATCTAATCAATTGGATGTATTAATAAGTAGTTTGCTTCAAACCTATTCGGAAGAGAAAAGCTTGAACGAAAAAGATCTTCAAGAAATAAATATTAAAACGTTCTTAGAACAGGTGTATAAAGGGTTTGAGTTTGAAGCAGGCACAAAATCAATAAAGATTACTGCAGAATTAGAAGAGTTTACAGCTAAAACAAATAAGAATGGTCTTTATAGCATATTTGGCAACCTACTTTCAAACGCAATAAAGTTTTCTCCAGAAAAAACACAAATATATATTCATGCAGAAATGTCTCATAGTGCCTGGGTTTTAAAAGTACGTGATGAAGGGCCTGGTTTTTCGGAAAAAGATAAAACTAAAATGTTCGAAATATTTACTACATTAAGTGCTTTCCCTACCAAGAATGAGATGTCAACTGGTATAGGTCTTTATTCTGTCAGAAAGACGATTGAAAAGTTGGGAGGAACGATTAAACTTAATGAAGATTATACTAACGGGGCAGAGTTCATTTGCTTTTTTCCAAAAGTCATTCCTATTAAATAATAGGTTTATTCTCGAACATACTTATTATAATTAAAAGAAGTTTGCGAAAAAGAAGTCCATTTTTTAATAGAAAACTCTAGCTATTAATAAGAAATCTCTAAATTCGTTAACAAAATTCAAACATTGAACTATAAATATTTTCGAATAGGAACTAAAGCGATTCATGCAGGTGTTGAACCAGACCCCTCCACAGGAGCGATAATGACTCCAATATTTCAAACAAGCACCTATGTGCAGGAAGGCGTTGGAAATCACAAAGGGTACGCATATTCTCGAACGTCAAACCCTACAAGAAATGCGCTTGAAAAAAGTATTGCTGCGCTAGAAAGTGCCAAATATGGTGCATGCTTTGGAAGTGGACTTGCGGCGATAGATTGCGTCATTAAGATGTTGAATCCTGGTGATGAGGTAATAACTTCTAACGATTTATACGGAGGTACTTACAGAATTTTCACAAATATTTTTGCTAAATACGGCATAATATTTCATTTCATAGACATGAATGATGAAGAAGAAGTCCTGAATTATGTCAATGATAAAACAAGATTGATTTGGGTTGAAACACCTACCAATCCAATGATGAATATTATAGATATTGCTTTAATGTCTAAAATTGCTAAACAAGCTAATGCATGGTTGGGAGTTGATAATACTTTCGCAACACCTTACTTGCAACAACCGATAGAGTTAGGTGCTGATATTGTTATGCACTCTGTCACCAAATATTTAGGAGGTCATTCTGATGTTGTGATGGGAGCGTTGGTGACTTCAAATGAAATCATTGCGAAAGAAATGTATCGCATACAAAACAGCTCTGGTGCTATAACCTCTCCAATGGATTCTTTTCTTGTACTTAGAGGAATAAAAACACTTCATGTAAGAATGCAAAGACATTGCGAAAACGGTGAAAAAGTTGCCTGTTATTTAAACGAACACCCCAAGGTAGAAAACGTATTTTGGCCAGGATTTAAATCACACCCAAATCATTTGATTGCAAAAAAGCAAATGAGCGGATTTGGAGGAATGATTTCTTTTTCACTCAAAGGAGAAAACCGAGATGAAGCACTGAGTTTAATGACAAAGTTTAAAGTTTTTTCGCTTGCAGAATCACTTGGCGGTGTAGAATCATTAGTTTGTCACCCTTCAACTATGACTCATGCCGCCCTACCTGAAAAAGACAGAAAAGAAGCGGGTATAATTGATTCGCTCATTCGATTAAGTGTAGGAATTGAAGATATAGAAGATTTAATTTTTGACTTAGAACAAGCACTTGGTTAGTATATAAATATGAAAAAAATTAATAATTATGGGATTTAGTAAGTTCGCTGTTTTTGGTGTTGGAAGGTATGGCGCTACTATAGCTAAACGGTTATCAGAAAAAGGAGCACAAGTTTTTGCCTTTGATATTTCTGAAGAACGTATCGAAAATGTAAAAGAAGATGTTGCTTTTGCCGTTGCATTAGATTCAACTGACGCAAAAGTGCTTTCAGCACAAAACATTACTGAAATGGATGCCGCAGTTGTGGCAATTGGTGAAAATTTTGAAGCTACTGTCTTAACATCTGTTCATTTATTAGATTTAGGTGTCAAACGAGTAATTGCTAGAGCTAGTGGAAATCACCAAAAATTAATTTTAGAAAAAATTGGGGTTAAAGAAATCTTGACACCAGAGGATGAGGTTGCCTTTGTGGTGAGAGAAAAACTACTTAACCCAAGTATTTTGTCCTTTTTGCAATTACCAGATGATTATGAAATCGCCGAAATAAAACCTCCTAAAGGTGCAATAAATAGAACCATTGAAGATATTGATTTTCGAAACAAATATCAATTAACTCTTGTTACAATGAAACGAGAATACGACATACGGAAAAAAGGACAATATCACATAGAACAACATGTTATCGGTGTGCCAAATAGTGATACCGTAATTGAACCACGTGATACATTAGTGATTTTTGGTACTGCAAAACATGTTCAACGTTTTATTGACCTAAACGAAATATAAAATGGTTATTATCACTGGAACTTCATCAGGCATCGGTAAATATCTTGCAAAATATTATTTAGAAAAAGGAGAGATTGTTGTTGGTATATCTAGAAAACATTCACTTGAACATAAAAACTATTCAGCAATAACATGTGACCTATCCGATTATTCCAGTATTAAAGCTTTAGATTTAAGCAACGTCATAACCAATGAAGAAATTATTTTAATTAATAATGCAGGGGTCATTGGAGATATTATTCCAACATCTAAATGTGATTTAAAGCATTTTTACGAAGTAGCTATGGTTAATATTGTTGCGTTACAATACATTACTGCTCATGTGCTTAATATTAGTAATAAAAACCAGGTTAAAACTATCGTAAATATAAGCTCAGGAGCCGGAAGAAGGCCTATAGCCTCATGGTCGGCATATTGCTCGTCAAAAGCAGCAGTTGACATGTTCTCTCTTACATTGCAAGAAGAACTTTTGGAACAAAATCAAACAACTAAAGTTTTCAGTTTAGCACCAGGAGTGGTCGACACTAAAATGCAAAATACTATAAGAAAAAGTAATCCGAATGATTTTTCTAGTCACAATACCTTTGTAAAGTTAAAGGAAGAAAACGCACTTAACTCTCCTGAAGCAACAGCTCAAAAAATTGATTTATTCATTAACGCAAAAAAAGACGTTCATCAAGTTATAAACCGAATTACATAAATATTTACCTTAATAATCTTTGATTATTAATCGTATAACATTCTTTTCAATTATCCAAAAAAAGGTTAGGCCTATATTTTCAAAGCCTAACCTATATATCTATTCTTAATACTCTCTAGAGAGCTATCTAATCCACTTTAGCGGTGAAAGCTTGCCGAAAAA
>SKGS01000217.1 GCA_007117355.1 Lishizhenia sp.
ACACCTAAAAACTCATCGAACGTTCGTTCCACAAATTGGTGCGTATTCCTGTGAATAACATGATGTGATTCGCATTGATGACACCTCTTTGTTGTTCGAAAATAGGTTGTACAAAAGCTTCAATAGCATATTTCTTAACGATGGGGTAACTTATTTTTAGGCTGTATCGGTAGCGATTTAATTGACCGTGACCACCGATGAAATAACCGTATTCAAACGGACGATTGGCATACGACAAGTAAATATCTGTTCCATAATTTTCACCATCGTCAGCAAAACCACCTTGTTGCGCAAACATATAATTGAACGCTAGTTTTAAATCGTTTTTAAATGCCACTGAAATGCCAGAATATAGCTCTGCGAAATTTGCTCCTAAAGGATGCGCCAAGGAAATTCCTTGATTCGCATAGTTTGTTTCTGGTCCCAAATGTGTATAAGTAAATGGGCGAGCAAAATTGACCTCTGCAAAATAATTCCAATACGTATTTTGTGCCTTGCGCTTCCCTTTAAAACCAATCTGACCAGCATATTTGTTTGACCACCAACGCGTTCTTCCGAGTAATTCATTCAACACGAAATCATCAATTAAAAACTGACCATACATGAGCAAATTGTCTAACTGATAATTGAAATACGTGCCTAATACCAACCTGTCTTGTGAACCAATGCTGTATTCTGTCGGACGATAGAACAGAAACGGATTAAGGTATTCCCATTCGTAACCACGCAGCAACATGGTATCACTTGGTTGAAATGTTACCGACTCAAAAACACCAAATTGAAATCGCTTGTTGACTTGATAGCTTAGATAATGCGTTGAACCATATTTTGGAAGAAATTCATCATTAACATTTTCTCTAAAAAATTGAAAAACATTCACGAACTCGAATTTCCAGAGGGAAGAACGCAGCTTGAAAAAGGGATGAGAAGCGCTGTAATCACTGAGTAAAATGGAGCGTTCACCGTCACCAATGTAATTATGGTCTATTCCCACTTGAAGGTTAAAAAATTTATTGGGCGAATAACTTAATCGAAATCGCGGGTCAACTTCAAATCGTTCATCTACTGTTCCGTTCCAAAAATAGGTGTTTGGAATTACGCCATTTCTAAGATTTACCGCTGAATCTCTTTGGTAATACCCTCCGGTAATCGTGCCCCGAAGCGACCATTTTTCTCCCCAAGATAGGACTCCACCAATTCCTACATGAGAGCGAAACGAAGTCGATTCGTCTTCCGTAAAACCATGTGCCGCTATTTGATTTACAACTGGGAAAACATGTGTTGTTCGGTTAGAAGCTGTTTCAGAAGTTCGGGTAAGTTTTTGAAAAAAAGACATCCCTTGAACAGGAATTTCATTCATGTAGCTTGGCTTAACAGCAGAATGAGTTAGTTGCGGAGCTGTTGTATCAAAAAAGGCGTCGTAATTTCCGAAAGCGATAAGACTGTGTTTTGATTGTGTCGCATTAGAATGATTGTCATCAACTTGAGCCTTCATTTGAAAACTTGAAATCAGTACCAATACCAGCAAGAAATGTTGAATTGTTTTCATTAGAAATCAAAGTATTGGTTATTAATTCTCGTTTTTATTCCTACTTGGATAATGCCTGTGTTGCGATTTCCTGTCGATTGTCCGTCACTCGCTCGATAGGTCAGTTGGCCAAAAACACTCAAATTCGTTCTAGGATTAAAAACATAGCCCAATTCCACTTGCTGAAAAAGAACCGTGTGTTCATCTATTTCTGAGCTCACATTTTTACTTCCAAAGAGATTCGTTTTATTTTCAATGGATTGATTGGCTGTGTATAACATAGAAGAAGATTCTAAATAAATACCTTTCCATTGATAGCTCCATCGTGCAATGATTTCCGAAAAGCCATTTCCGAGCGGATGAGCCAGCGGAAAATTAAAATGCGTATAAGCCATTCTTCTATTCCGAGCGGCATATAATTGACCAGAAGCTTGATTCCATTCCAACTGTGCAAACAATTTAGGAACTTTTATAAAATCATTCGCTCGAATCCCAACTTGATAGCCAAGTTCTTCATCAAAAACAACTTGTCCATATAGCATCGTTTTAGGTAAAATGCGATATCCAATATTAGCTCCGACTAAACTTTTGGCGTCGCTATTTTCCCAACCAAAAACGGCAGCATTTAAAAACGGAATCGGATTAAAATAGAGCGGGTGCATCCATTGCGATTGCACAGAGTCTTCACGGAAATAAACCTGCGATTCGAAAAGCCCCAAGACCAATTTATCATTGAAGGAATAAGTCAGATAATTGGCAGAATAATTTTTCTTTTCATACGGTGCTTCCACTTTATTAGTGAATTGCCTTCTAAACAAGTTCAAATGTTTCGCATTCATTCGTGTAAACCGCAATTTTTCTGTAATTTGATACTCCATACGCAAGGTTGTTGCGTAGAATGAATTATCCGATAACAACATCGAACGATAGCCCCATCCTATGAAATTTGGTGTATTTCCAAATTGAACTGTGAACTTAGGATGTAAATTTGCCCGAATGTGCGAAGACGAAGCAGCAAAATCATAGGCGTCCTCCAAAAAGGGCTTTGTTCTTCCTCCTGCTGGAATGGTTGCATTTTCATCGTAATACTCACCAAGTGCATTGAGTCTTTTCTCTCCTCGTTCATCAAAATAAGCAGATTGAAAACTCGCAAAACGTGCTTGATTTTCGTGAAATGCTGTGTAAAAGGATACTTTTCCAAGCACTTCGCCAGAAACTTGAAATGCTCTCGTATTCGTAAAAAGTGTGCGTTCTTCAATACCCACTTCTCGACCATAGTTCAAGTTGATTAGTGGGTCTATACTCAAAAAGTAATCTTCTCCCCGAATTTCAACAAAATGTTCACGAAGCAATTTTCTTCCAAACCATTTTCTACTTGAACGATTTAACGTATCGTGATGATACACATAACCCGTTTGACCTTCTGTTACAGGAAACAAACCATCTCCCATAAACACTTGACCATTTCCATTGTCTTGCAACAGGTAGCCGTCGCGAAATGAATTCCCCAAAGGGACAAGCTGTTCTTGGGCGAAAGAAAAAACAGCAATAAAAAAAAGTACTGTTGCAGTAATGTGATGTTTGCTCATTAAAAAATGTCAATAGTGTTTCAAGCTGTTACAAACTTACTGTTTAGTTTTTTAAAAAGCAGCTGTAAATTAAAAATTTTGGTTTTTACAGTTGTTATAATGTCCTCGTGGTACTTCGGTAGGCTCCTCCCTCCTGCTCTCCCGACAAGTTCCTGTCGGGACAGGCTCTCCAAAGGGAGAGACGCTACTAACTCAATTTTTGCTAAGAACTAAAATATTAGCAA
>SKGS01000020.1 GCA_007117355.1 Lishizhenia sp.
GTTGCGTTATGTTCAATGATTTTTACCTTCATGTAGAAATTTTACGGTAAGATTGCTTTAAATTGAGCATATTCTGAAGCAAACGTTTGATTACCATTACATCCTTTTTCTAGCTTCGTTTCATGAAAATGAGCAATACGATTTGTAGGACTTGGATGAGAACTTAAAAACTGAGGAGACTGCGCTCCACCCATAGCTTCCAACTTCTCAAAGAAAGTAGCACCGCCTGCTGCGTCATAGTCTGTTGGGCACATATACAAAACAGATCCATAATCAGCTTCTTCTTCATGACCTCTTGAGAATTTTAACCCAATCAAACCGCCTGTAACTTGTTTTAACGCTTCTCTGTTTCCAGCTAAAACACTCAATAACATTTGAACACCATACATTCTAGTCATTTGTCGTGTTGAGTGACGGAAATCAGCGTGTGCAATTTCATGAGCTAAAACACCAGCTAATTGATCTTCGGCATCTAGAAACTTGATTAGGCCTGTATAGATATAAATATAACCACCTGGCGTACAAAATGCATTTAAAGTATTATCATCTCTAATAATTCTTATTCTCCATTGAAAATCATCTTTTAAGCGAACATTTCCACTATTCAACAATTTGTCGCGCATCGCATAAATGTAGCGATAAGCTTGAATGTTTGAAGCGCTATCTAATATTGGGTACTCTTGCGGATTCGATTCTATCTCCGCAGCAACTTGTGCTCCCAATTGTCTATCTTGTTCAATCGTGAACAAATTAAAACCTGCGCCTGTTTGTTTATTTCCACAAGCACTTAACATTAGTAGTAAACCTGTAAAAACTAAAAGTCGCTTTCTCATATCTAATAAACTGAATAAAAATAAATACATAAAAACTGTGCCAAAAACCCAACTAAATAACCATGAAATAATTGATTTAAGGTATGTTTTTGCAAAAATAAACGAGCCATAACGGTTATCGAACCAACTAAAATAACAACAACGATTACCCAAACTGGAAAAATTTCTGCGTTCAAATAATAACTGTAGATAAAACCAAATAATGAGCCAACACCTATTCCGTGCAACGATAACTTATCAATTTTATTAAATAAATAAGCCGCTGCCGATGCTATTACCCCACCCAAAACCATTCCTTTTAAGGTGTAAGGAACATAATTATCCACATCTTGAACAATCAAAAATAAATACAGCACTAAACTGTAAAATACCATGATTGAGATCGGCGTATTTCTTTCTTCTTTTATGTCTAATTCTAAAGAGCTAATCGTACCATTCCACTTTAAAACAAGCAAAGACAAGCCAGGAGCCAAAACTATAAAAACTACAAACAAAAGTAATATCAATATTTTTAAAGGTTCTGGATAATGATACAAACTGTCAAACAAATGAAATGTATTGGGTTGACTTGGAATGTAAAACACCAAAAGCAACGCATAAATTGGTGTAAATAATGGTAAAAATAACCACGAAACCATTTTTGCTAATTCCTTTCCCATTAAAGTTCTTTTCTTAAACGTGCTACAGGAATATTTAGTTGCTCACGGTATTTGGCTATTGTTCTACGAGCGATATTGTACCCTTTAGATTGCAATAAGGCAGCAAGCTTTTCATCCGTTAACGGCTTTCTTTTTTCTTCATTTTCAATAGCATCACTAAGAATTCGCTTTACCTCTTTTGTAGAAACTTCTTCCCCTGAGTCTGTAGAAAGCGATTCGGAGAAAAAATACTTCAACGAGAACGTACCATAAGGCGTTTGAACATACTTCGAATTTGCCACTCTTGAAATAGTAGAAATATCCAAATTCACTATCTCTGCTATATCTTTCAGAATCATCGGTCTAAGTTTCGTTTCATCACCTGAAAGAAAATATTCTCGCTGATAATTCATGATAGCAGACATGGTAGAGAAAAGCGTATTTTGACGTTGTTTTAACGCATCAATAAACCACTTTGCCGAGTCCAGTTTTTGCTTTACAAAGTTCATCGCTTCTTTATCAGATCTATTCATCTTTGCTCCTTCAGCATAACTACGCAACATTTTTTCATACCCTTTACTCACTTTTAAATCAGGTGCGTTTCTGCCGTTTATTGTGAGTTCTAAATCGTTATCTACTTCATAAATTTGAAAGTCGGGAACTATCTGCTGAAATGACTTTGATGCTTCTTTCATTGAACCTGCAGGTTTAGGGTTCAACCGAATGATTTCTGCAATCGCTTGTTTTAAATCTTCTTCGTCTATTTCTAGTTTACTCACTATCTTGGAATAGTGTTTTTTAGTAAACTCTTCAAAATGATTTTCAAGAATCCTCAATGCAGTAAATCTTGTAATATTTCCATCTTGCTTTCGCTTCATTTGAAGCACTAAGCACTCTTGTAAGTCTCTAGCGCCAATACCCGCTGGTTCCAAATCTTGAATTACAGCAAGTACTTTTTCTAAACCTTCAATAGAAGTGTGAATATTCTGCGAGAATGCTAAATCATCCACAATGGCGTCCAAATCACGTTCCAAATAACCCGCATCATCAAGGTTTCCTATTAAGAATTGAGCTATAACTATTTCCTCATCAGATAACTGGCGTAAATGAACTTGCTCCATCAATCGTTCTTGGAATGAACTTCCCGAAGAAAGCGGAATAGCAGTATTTTCGTCATCCTTCCCTCTGTTTGTTACACTCGTTTTATAAGATGGTTCATCGTCATCACTCAAGTAATCACTTATGTCAAAATCACGTTCGTCAGAATTAACATCGCTGTCATCGTATTCATCAGAATAGTCCATTTCCTCCAGTTCATCTTTACCTTCTTCTAGTGCGGGATTTTCTTCTATCTCTTGTTTTATTCGCTGTTCTAACTCAATAGTAGGCACTTGCAACAACTTCATGAGTTGAATTTGTTGCGGTGACAGACGTTGATCCAGCTTTTGAGTAAGTGCCTGTTTTAATGCCATAATTTAAATTTTGGTTTTAAGATACGTAATTTTTTCTTTTATTAATCGAAAAACTTAAAATTCTGCATTTTGTGGTGTTCTTGGAAAAGGTATAACATCTCGAATATTAGACATTCCTGTTACAAACATTACCATTCGTTCAAACCCTAAACCAAAGCCAGCATGAGGAACCGTTCCAAATCTTCTTGTATCTAAGTACCACCAAATTTCTTCCTCGGAAATGTTAAAGTCTGCGCATTTTTTCTTTAGAACATCCAAACGCTCTTCTCTCTGTGAACCACCGACTATTTCACCGATGCCAGGAAATAAAACATCCATGGCAGCAACGGTTTTTCCATCATCATTTTGACGCATATAAAACGCTTTAAATGCAGCAGGATAGTCTGTGATAATTACAGGCTTTTTGAATTCTTGCTCAACTAAATAACGCTCATGTTCTGATTGAAGGTCCGTTCCCCATTCAACTGGATATTTGAACTTTTTCTTTTTATAAGGTTTAGAATTTTTTAGTATTTCTATCGCTTTGGTGTAAGTAATTCTCTCGAATGAATGGTTAATAACAAACTCTAACCGCTCCATTAAGGTCATTGTTTGTCTATCCTTTTCAGGTTTAGATTTTTGCTCTTGCGCTTCTCTATCGTTCAAAAATGTCAAATCTTCTCGGTAGTTTTCCAAAATGTACGAGCAAATGTATTTCAGAAAATCTTCTGTTAAATTCATGTTGTCTTCAAGGTCATTAAAGGCAACTTCCGGCTCTACCATCCAAAATTCGGCAAGATGTCTAGAGGTATTTGAGTTTTCAGCACGAAATGTTGGACCAAATGTATAAACTTGTCCCAAAGCCAAAGCACCTAATTCTGCCTCTAACTGACCTGAAACAGTCAAGTTCACTTGTTTTCCGAAAAAATCTTCTTTAAAATCTATCGCTCCATGTTCATTTTTTGGAATATTTTCTAAATCAAAATTAGTTACATGAAACATTTCACCAGCTCCTTCGGCATCTGAACCAGTAATGATGGGCGTATGCAAGTTGTAAAAACCTCGGTCATTAAAAAATTTGTGAATAGCATAAGAAACACCATGTCGAATTCTGAAAACAGCTCCGAACGTATTGGTGCGAAAACGCAAATGGGCTTGCTCACGCAAAAACTCTAAACTGTGTTTTTTCGGCTGCATCACTGTTTTTTGCACCTCATCTGGATTGGCGTCTCCGATTATCTCAATGGAAGAGACTGCTATTTCAACCGACTGACCTTTTCCTTGTGAGGCGACTAGCGTTCCTTGAACATTTATTGCAGCACCAGTAGTAATACGCTTCAACAAAGCGTCTTCATAATTTTCAAATTCTAACACTGCTTGAATAGAAGCCAAACAAGACCCATCATTTAACTGAATAAATCGATTGCTTCTAAAAGCCCTAACCCATCCTTTTACTTCAACAGATTTTCCTATTTCTGCGTCATTTAATAGTTCTTTTACCCTTGTGCGTGCCATGTTCTTCATTTAGTTGCACAAAACTACATATTTTTTTTACTGACTAATTTTGAAAATTAGTGAAATATGGAAATAGTACCTGTTAAGTTGAATCTCATGGAAAAGATAAATTTGAGTTTATAAATTACCGATTTTATATTTTTTATGCTTACTGGTATTTATTGTACCTTTGCAGCAAATCCAGCTATATTGGATAAACGAATTTTATTTTATGACATTTAAAGATTTAAACCTACTACCTACCATTCAATCAGCTATAGACCAAGAAGGATACACGGAGCCTACACCTATTCAGGCTCAAGCAATTCCTCATGCGTTAGAAGGAAAAGATGTGCTCGGTTGTGCTCAAACGGGTACTGGAAAAACAGCCGCATTTACTATTCCAATTTTACAATTACTGAGTAATCAAGAAACCACGGGAGGTAAACGAAAGATTAGTGCGTTAATTCTTACACCTACCCGAGAATTAGCTATTCAAATTGGCCAAAGTATTGCGGTATATGGAAGAAATACTTCCATCCGACATACGGTAATTTTTGGCGGAGTAAAACAACATAGTCAAGTTAATTCCTTAAAAAATGGAGTAGATATTTTGGTAGCTACACCCGGAAGGCTGTTGGATTTAATGCAGCAAAATTATGTCAAATTAAATGCGCTTCAATTTTTTGTCTTAGACGAAGCTGACAGGATGTTGGATATGGGGTTTGTTCACGACGTAAAACGCATAATTAAAGTTTTGCCTAAAGAACGACAATCCTTGTTTTTCTCCGCAACCATGCCTAAGGAAATCATAAAACTTTCCAATGAAATATTAATATCTCCAGTTAAAGTGGAGGTTACACCCGCTTCAACAACAGCAGAAACGGTGAGTCAGCAGGTTTACTTTGTGGACAAGGAAAACAAAAGAAAATTGTTAGCGCACCTTTTAAAAAATGAAGCCATTGACCGCGCCATTGTATTTACCAGAACCAAACATGGTGCGGATAGAGTAGCGAAAACGTTGACAAAAGCCAATATTTCCGCACAGGCGATTCACGGAAACAAATCGCAAAATGCACGCCAAAAAGCATTGGAGAATTTTAAAAACAATCAAACGAGAATCCTTGTTGCTACCGATATTGCTGCGCGAGGAATTGACATTGATGAACTCACTCACATGTTTAACTTTGAATTGCCCAACGTCGCTGAATCGTATGTGCACAGAATTGGTAGGACAGGGCGAGCTGGCGGTGAAGGAAATGCTATTTCTTTTTGCGACGCCTCGGAAAAACCGTACTTGAAAAGTATAGAAAAATTAATTGGTTTATCTATAGAAGTTGTTAGCGACCATCCTTATCCGTTAATGAATGAAGATGTGCCAGCCCCAAGCAAAAATAATTCTTCCAATCATCGTAAGCCAAAAAATAAGCAAAGACATCAAAGGTCGTACTCGAAAAGGTAGGGAGAATGTGTTAATCCGTTTAACAACCACTTTTTTAGAGACTAAAAACTTATAAAACAAATGTTTATGCATTTTAAGAATTGGTTTCGTTAAGTAATTTTGTAACAAAGCGCATCCAATTTTTTACAATATTTGTAACAAAGCGCATCCAATTTTTCGTAAGTGTATCAGTTTAACCTATTTTGAGACCAAAAAAAAGCAGCCATTTCTGACTGCTCATTTGGGTTTATGATTTATTTGTTGTTATTGCTTTATGAATCGCTTTTGGAATTGGTTGTTTAATTTTAGAATATAAACCCCTCTTTCAAGATGAGAAACATCAATTTGATTAGTCTGACTAGCAGTGAAAACTATTTTTCCTAAGCTATTTACCACCTCAATAGTTTGAATAGATTGGTCTGATTCTATCGTTAACAAACCACTTGTCGGATTAGGATAAATCGTATGTTTAATTTCAAATTCAGAAGTACTCGTTGTATCTTCCTCTTCTTCCTCTTCTTCCTCCTCTTCATCAGTACCAACAAAAGGACATGTTGATTCATAATCTTTAGTTGAACTAGGCTGGAATTCTTCAAGCTTTAGATGAGATTCTGCAGAAGCAATTTCTTTCATAGAAAACTCCATAAAACTCACAAGGTAATGACGAATAGAAGCTGTTGCATCGTCTCTTCCAATTGAACCAACAGGCTGATTTGCATTTACATAATCTCCAAAACCACCATGTCCTAAACCATCAATGTTTACATAGTACTTACATTCTGTTTCTTGAAATAAATTGTATCCATTCAAACAATCGGCTGGAGTACTTTGACCATCTTCATCTCCTGCTATAGAAAGCACATACCCTCCGAAATCTTGTATGTTGTGCGCTCCAATACCAAAAACTCCCTCACTTGGATAGGAAGCAAAAAATACAACACCTGCGATACTTTCTTTATTGTTCTGAAGAAATCCTGTAGCATTTACTCCTCCATTTGAATGACCACCTACAACAACTTTATCATTGTCAGCAAATTCATTCATCCAATGGTTTTGGTCGTTTAACTTCCCTTCATACCAAGAATAAACACTTGTAAATGAAGCGCCATTAGGAAGTCCAGCTGAAGCATCATCTATTACAAGAACAATATAACCCCAAGACGCTAAATGCTCCATAAAAATATCATAACTAGTATGATCTATAGCGTTACTTCCAATTCCATTAGCTCCTAATTGAAACATAAAAACCGGAAACTTTTCTCCAGCTGAAGCGTCAGGTCTAAAGCTATAAACATCGGGATTACTGTCCGTATGCGCTTCACTTAATACACTAAATGGTCCAAAAGAGTTGTAAGGAGAATCCATGGGTGCAATTTGAGCCATCAATTGCCCTCCGAAAAAGAATAAGCCGAAAACGGCTAAAATAGAAATGGTCGATTTTCTTAACATGATTTTGTTTTTATTAGTTTGGCGCAAAAATAACTATACTTTTGATTTTAAGCTCATTAAAAGACATTATTTTTACAAACCGACTAAAAAAAGTTTGTTTTCTAGTCGAAACTGACTAAACAATAAAGGGTTAGCTTGTGTAACAAATACAACACTTAAAATTTGATTTTGGTGTTTTTTTTGGAAACTACTCATTAAATCTTTAAATTTGGTCTTCGAAATGAAAAGTTTAGTACTAATATTTACTTCGGCTGTTCTGATGCTACAATTATTTGTTAGCTCAGCTGGAATAGTAGTAGATCATCATCAGTGCTCCAAAGATGGGGATTCTTTTCATTTATTTTTCTCACACGAAGAAGTATGTGGAAATCATTTTGTTACCGTAGAACCAATAGTAGAAAATGCTTCTTGTTCCGTGAAGGAAAGTTGTTGCAGTGCAGCACCGAAGCCAATTCATAATTCGCTTACATATGATGAGCCAGCATGTTGCTCAACTGACCTGTATCACTTACAGTTAGATACCGATTTAGCCTCTAATGAAATCGATGAGTTAGAGTCTTATTCTTATGCTTTTAATTTTACGGATTACACGAATAAAATTATTTTCCAACAGGAAACACAAAACATTCATTATCGGGGCCCGCCAGCGCCAACCACCTTACAAAAACTAGCCGAATTGCAGTCTTATTTGATATGATTATCCCTTCACAAAAGTGACCCAATCACCTGTGAATGATGTTTAATCAAATAAGAAAAAATGAAAATTCAACTCATATTTATTTCTCTTTTTCTATCCCATGTGCTTTTTTCTCAAATAGAAGGTGAGGTATATGAAAAAATAGAGGGCGAGAAAAAACCCATTTTTGCGGCAGATGTATTCTTCAAAAATGGAAAAAATGGAAAAACAACCTGTTCTGAAGGCATGTTTTTATTCGAACGTTTGCCAAGACTTCCGGATACGCTTATTGTTCGGGCAAACGGGTATTACCCAGACACAATTTCCATAGGGAAAAATGATACTAAGTTATACTTGGAAATTCAGCTTTATCCTGAATCTGTTTTGGAGGAAGTGATGATTGTACAGAAGCGTGAAAATTCTAGTGTATTGCGACTTGACCCTAGAAATACGGAAGTATTAAACAGCGGTGAGCTCAGAAAAGCCGCTTGTTGTAACTTGTCGGAATCCTTTGAGACAAATGCCACAGTGGACGTGAATATTCCAGATGGCGTTTCCGGAGCAAAACGAATTGCTATGATGGGACTTGATGGCGCTTACACACAGGTGCAATTTGAGAACATTCCCATTTTACAAAACTTGGACTTAGCCACAGGACTTACCGGTATTCCGGGCACTTGGATTAATTCTATTCAGATAACCAAAGGAACGGGAACTGTGGTGAATGGATACAACTCCATGGCCGGATTGATTAACTTGGAATACCTTCAACCTGATGAAATTGACAAACTTTATATCAACGCCTACACGAGCAGTCAAGGAAGAGCAGAGCTCAATGTACAAGGTGGTGCAAAACTCAATGATAAATGGAGTACAGCCTATTTTCTGCATGGTGCAGGTGCGTTTTTAGAATTGGACAGAAACAACGATGGATTTAGAGATATTCCATTGGGTGAAAATTTCGTTTTTCTAAATCGCTGGAAGTACCAAGGAGATGATTTTATTGCACAATTTGGTGTAAAAGGAGATATTTCTGACAAACGTGGGGGACAACTCGGTTACCGACATGGAGATGAACTTTCGAGTAATCCATTGTATGGCGTAGGTTTTCAAAATCAACATGTAGAAGCATTTGGAAAAACAGGTTGGACTTTTGAAGATGCCCCTTTTCGTTCAATTGGTATGTTGTATTACGCAAAGCACCACGATTTAATGGCGCAATATGGAAGACGAAACTTGACAGCGCAAGAACAAAAAGGATATATTAACCTTATGTATGAGGATATTCTTGGTTCTACAATGCACGTTATCAAAACTGGAGCTAGTTTTATTTATGACGACTTGCACCAAGAAATGACGGAAGATCTTCCCGCTGGATATTTCGAACGTGATTTAATTCGGACTGAAATTGTGCCAGGTGTGTATGGGGAATATACCTACACTGGATTGCGAACAACTTTTGTAGGTGGTCTCCGTCAGGATTATCACAACATGTATGGATGGCAATTTACGCCACGGGCAAATTACAAGTATAAATTGACCGAAAATATTGATTTGCGTGCAACTGCTGGTCGAGGATTTAGAGTTCCTAACTATGCCATTGATAATTTACCGTTGATGGCTAATAACCTGCCTTGGATAGTGGAAGAGTTGCAGCCAGAGGTGAGCTGGAACTTTGGAGGAAGTATGTATTACCAATTCAAGTTATTCAACCGAAAAGCGTCTTTTAATGTGGATTATTATCATACTTTGTTTACCAATCAACTCATTGCCGACCGAGACGAGAATCCAGACTTGGTGATTTTTAAAAATTTAGATGGAGAGTCGTTTTCCAATGTGGTGCAAGTGGATTTTAAATTTGAACCCATGGATCGGTTAGAATTAAAAATGGCGTATAAGTTTTTAGATGTACGCGCAACAATGGGCGGTGAATTGATGGAGCGAATGATGGTTTCACGACACAGAGGATTTATAAACGCAGCTTATACAACGCGCAATAAACGATGGGAATACGATGTAACTGCATCTGTGTTTAGTCCAAATCGATTAGCTCCTGTGCGTTTGCCAGATGGCATAATCACAGAAAACAATACAGGAGGAGTTGTCCCAATGGTAAATGGACAAATCACGCATATTTTCAAGAAATTTGAAATGTATTTAGGAGGCGAAAATATTTTTGATTTTCGTTTAGAAGATGCATTGGTTGCACCAGATAATCCGTTTGGACCATCATTTGACGCCACACGTGTTTGGGCACCAATTGTCGGAATTAATGTATATTTAGGTATTCGGGTGAAATTTCCGTAGGGGCGAATAGCATTCGCCCCGAACGGAAAACACGAATAGCATTCGCCCCGAACGGATAATTCGAATAACATTCGCCCGACAATAGACAAAAGAAACAATAAACAATGGCGAATATTTATTCGTTCATAATTAATGTAAAACGTAACGGTGAATAATTTGTGTATATTCAAATCACATTCATCCAATAAAACAAAAAATAGAATAAATGAAAAGAGAGAAATTAAAGCTATTTGCGTCATTTATCACTTTTTATTTATTACTTTAAACTTGAAGAAATGAAAATAATAATAGTACTATTAATTTCCACAGTCATGATTGGATGTGGAATGGTGAAAAACAGTAAAACAGAAACAGTAATCATTCAAACGAATGCAGAATGTGGTATGTGCAAAGACCGTATCGAAGGAGAGTTGAATTACGTAAAAGGAATTCGGTTCGCCGAGTTGGATGTTGCTTCGAAAGAATTAACCTTAAAGTATAATTCAGAACAAATTTCTTTAGATGAAATTCGAAAGAAAGTGACAGAAATAGGTTACGATGCAGATGGTTTAAAAGCAGACCCTAAAGCGCAGACAGAATTACCAGCTTGTTGCCAACCAGGTGGAATGAAAAAAGAAGGAAAGTAAGATGGACTGGATTAAACAATTTTTTCAAGCATTGTGGAGTCTGACAGTCGATATGGCGCCATACATATTATTGGGGTTTCTTATCGCTGGATTATTGAACGGTGTTTTTTCAAAAGAGTGGATGCAACGCAGATTGGGAAAACCGGGCTGGTGGAGTGCTATGAAAGCATCTATTTTAGGTGTTCCACTTCCGTTATGCTCATGTGGGGTAATTCCGACAGGAGTTTCATTTCACAAACAAGGAGCAAGCAAAGGAGCCACTAATTCCTTTTTGATCTCCACACCACAAACGGGTGTAGATAGCATTTTAGTCACTTATTCAATGATGGGCTGGGCGTATGCCATTGCTCGTCCAATAATTGCTTTCATCACAGGAATTTTAGGCGGAATTTGGACCGATCGCGCAACATCAAACAACGTTGCGATAGAACAATCTACCGGAATCAATTGTGAAACAAATCCCAGTGAAGAAAAAGAACATTGGTTTCAACGCATTTTTGTGTATGCATTTGTCACCTTTATGCAAGATATTGGCAGATGGCTCATTATAGGCTTGGTGCTTGCTGCAATTATTACGGTAGCCGTTCCGGATGATTTCTTTGCCCAACACTTAAATTCGCCAATTGTAAACATGTTGCTCATTTTGGTTGCAAGCATCCCAATGTATGTTTGTGCGACGGGAAGCGTTCCAATTGCAGCAGCCTTATTGATGAAAGGCATTTCTCCAGGTGCAGCGCTAGTATTTTTAATGGCGGGACCAGCCACCAACATTGCTACATTCACAGTGTTATGGCAAACCTTAGGAAAAAGAACAACCGTCATCTACCTTGTTTCCATCATTTTGGGAGCGTTATTTTTCGGAATAATGATAGATTATGCATTGCCACAAAACATTGTTTCTTATTTCACATTGAGTTCAGGCGAAATGCATCATCATGCACATGAGCATCATATTTTACCGCATTGGATGATGATTGCCTCTGGCGTTGTTCTCGTTTATTTATTAATTCAAGCAGAAATTTTACGTTATATACCCAAAAAATCAAAAATCATGGAAAATACAAATGACAAACAAACCTTCCACATTGAAGGAATGACGTGCAACCACTGCGTTGCAAACGTGGACAAACACCTAAAAAACCTAGAAGGTGTGCAGGACGTCGCAGTTGATTTACAAAAAAATCAAGCCACA
>SKGS01000145.1 GCA_007117355.1 Lishizhenia sp.
GGTCAGGGTAAACACGCAATTCACAGTGCTGCCACCGAAATGGATATAGAAACAAATAATTAGAATAATTCATAAAGATAAAAGAACCCCTCCACTACGGTCAGGGTAAACTCGTAATTCACAATGCTGCCACCGAAATGGATATAGCAACAAGTGATAATAAAAAAACATAAAGATAAAAGAACCTTTCCCCAAGGAGCACAAAAAACACAGAATTTAGTTATGAAACTAATAGTTAATTCTCGAAAATTATGAATATACATTAATGCTTTTCATAGTATATTCCTCCAGAACGAGAAAATATGGAAATTCGATTCCATAAATGGATTTCCAAGATTTTACTCTAACTTTACCACATGGAAAAACAATATACTTGTCCAGCTTGTAATTCTCCCTATGGATATGAAATGGGAGCTTTAATCTGTTGTCCAGAATGTGGTCATGAATGGTCAATTAATGAAAATTCAGAGTCAGATGAAGATACTTTATTAATAAAAGACGCTAACGGAAATAAATTAGAAAACGGTGACGATGTAGTTATTGCAAAAGACTTACCTGTTAAAGGCGCTCCAAAACCTATAAAAGCTGGAACCAAAGTCAAAAACATTCGCCTTACGGACGGAGATCATAACATTGATTGCAAAATCCCCGGCTTTGGCGCAATGGCACTCAAGTCTGAGTTTGTGAAGAAAGCGAATTGATTTTTTAGGAATTTGTTCTTTTAATCGAATTAGCTTGGCATCAGATTACAAGTGCCTGAATTTGTTCTTTGGTTATTACTTTTGGTATAAAAATTACTTAAAAATAGATGCAAAATTGAAGAGTTACTAAAAAGGATGAACCATATTCTTCCTATAATTCAAATAAAAACATGAATCACATCCTCAAATATTTTACAAGTATCCTTTCTATTAGTTTTCTGCTTTCAGGGTTTTCACAAGTGGAATTTCCAGAAGAGAAAATAATCGGAAGCAACGAAACACCGACTTACAACCAACTGGTGAGTTTTTTCAAGAATTTGAGTGTTAAAAACGATGATATTAGCCTTTTTAATTTTGGTAATTCAGATTATGGAGAACCGCTGTATGTTTGTGTTTTAAATGCCGTTCAAGATTCTACTGCTACGTTTGAAACTGCTCGCAATGGACTTTCATTATTAGTAAATAATGGTATTCATCCTGGCGAGCCTTGCGGAATTAATGCAAGTATGAAGTTAGCAAAGGATTTTACGAAGCTAAACGAACAACAAAAAAAAGCGTTTCCAATTATAGCCATAGTATTAAGTCATAATGTTGGCGGAACGTTCAATCGCTCTTCGACGAGTAGGGTGAATCAAGTTGGGCCAGAGGAATATGGTTTTCGAGGAAACGCACGAAACTATGACTTGAATCGAGATTTTATAAAAATGGATACCGAGAACGCTTGGGCATTTACACGCTTGTTTCATGCACTTGACCCCGATATTTTTGTTGATACACACACTACTAATGGAGCAGATTACAGCTACGTGTTAACATATATTCATCCAATAAAAGAAGTGCTGCCGCCATCTTTAAAGTCATTGACTGTAAACGAATTAATACTTCATTTAACCGATAAATTAAAAACCAATTGGCAATACGATTTATTTCCATACGTCGTTTTAAAAGACCGTACCTTAGATAAAGGAATCGTATCGTTTGACTCATCACCACGTTATTCAATCGGCTACACGCAGTTATTTAACACCATTTCCTTGATAACAGAGTCACACATGTTAAAACCATTTGAGGAGCGGGTAAAAAGTACGTATGCATTTTTGGTTGAAGTAGTAGAGTGGATGCAAGAACATAATTCGACAATTAAAACAGCACGAAAAGGAGCGTTCGAATATCAAGTAAATAAAGGTAAATGGAAGTATAATTTTCAAAGGACAGAAAATGCGGATTCTATTTTTTTCAAAGGCTTTGAATGGAATTTTCAGCCGAGTAAAATCACAGGAAAAGAACGACTAAAGTATCATTCTGATAAACCGTGGAATGAACATATTCCATTTTATAATGAATTCACTGCTAAGGACTCTTTGGAAGTTCCTAGCTATTATATTGTTAAAAATTCAGAGAAGGAGATTTTAAAACGTCTGAAAGTAAATAGGGTTGAAATGAAACAATTACAGCGAGATACAACCATTTTTGTAAAAGCACAATTTGTAGAAGATTTCTCCACTATAAAACTTCCATTTGAGGGACATTATTTGCATTACGATACAAAAGTACAACTACAACCAAAGCAAGTTGTGTTTAGAAAAGGAGATTGGCTTATTTCTGCCAACCAAAGAGCTGCTAACTTTTTACATAACGTATTATTTGCAGAAATGACCGATAGTTATTTTAATTGGAATTTTATGGACAGCTACCTGAATCAAAAGGAGTATTTTTCTCCTTATTTATTCGAGGAAACAGCAGAACAATTATTAACCTCGGACAGCGAACTAAAAAAGAATTTCGAACAAAAAAAATTGGAGGACAAAGAATTTAATGAGAGTGCTATCGAACAACTCCGTTTTATTTACCAAAACTCCAAGTACTTTGAAAAAAGCTATCGAATTCTTCCCGTTTATTTAGTTTATTAGAAGGCGAATGGTCAAATAGAAAAAAGAGAAGAGAATTTACAGAAATTTACTCAATTGATTAACAGGAAATTCAAGGCCGGAAAAGCAGATTCGATGATTTGAGGAAGAATGGATATTTGAAAAATATGAAGACGACAATACTGTTCAGCGCATAAAAGGTCTTTTGACTTCAGTGAATTGTTCATTTAGATTCGAAAATTATGCGTAGATTTGAAGTGATTTGCTTTTAAGGAAGAATAGTAGGGAATTTCTGTTGCACGAAATCAAAAAGCTGTTACTTACTGTAATTAGATAATGTGAAAAGAAGACCTATCATAATTGGAAATAAGAATTTTGGTACTAAAAAGGCGGCCAAAGAATTTTATTCGACAATATTAAACTCATATAATTTCGGACAATCTCTTAGTGAAGAACATTATTACGATTTATTGGATTTAGTAGAGTATTATAGGAGTGGAAATAAAGATACCAATGAGCACAAAGTAAAACAATTGACAGAAAATGATAAAAATCAAAATCAAGAAGCGATTTTTATAAAAGATATTAGAGTTGCAAGGTATGAATTCAATACTCGTTGTTTCGAACTTGTTCCATCAATCGGTGAGCCCATAATAATTTCATACAGAGTATTTATTGACAAGCCAAAAGTAAATAATAAAGCAGTTTTTTCTAAAGTTTGTAGAAATACAATTCAAGCAGATTTGGTTTCGGTTAAACAAGCTTATTTTAAAGATAAAGCAAAAGACTCAATGGCGCCGTGTCAAGAGTCAAAAAAGTATTTGAAGTATGAAGACTTAGTAGTTGACCATAGACAACCAAATACTTTATCCGTAATTATTGATAGATTTATAGAATTACATAATATTGATGTTGAAAGAATCGAATATAATTCACAACCGAAAAAATTGACCGAGTTTAAGGACCTAAATCTGATTAATAAATTTAGAGAATATCACAAAGAAAAAGCTCTGTTGAGAGTAGTTGAGAAAAAATTAAATTCATCAAGAAGTGGTTTAGCAAGATTAAAACCAATGAAAGATGATTTAAAAATAAGTAACTAGTAATGTAAGCCTTCGAACTCTAGCGAATGATACGTCTCCGAATTGAAATTTTTGTGTAAATTTGGAAGTGTTTCGCTTGGAGAGTAGTTCAGTGAGAAATCGCCAAAACCATCTGATAGAGCGCTTCTTCCACATTAATTCCGATGTTTTGTCTTCAAAAAAAACTAATTAATTTTGGAAATGTTACCTTTTTAGGTAACTTTGTGTTGTGTCATGAAAATTGAAGTATTTGGACGAATTTGAAAGAGAAATAATTCCGTTTGAAAATCATTTTTGGGATTTCTACGAAAAATTAAATCCTAAAGTCCAGAAAAAATTTGATTGGACGATTTCCCTAATTGAAAGAAATAGAATTGTTCCGAAGCAATACTTTGATTACATGACAGGAACTAACGGATTATGGGAAATTCGTGTAAAAGTAGGGAGTGACATTTATAGAGTGTTTAGCTTTTTTGATAAAGGGAACTTGATAATTTTACTATGTGGCTTTCAGAAAAAAACGCAAAAGACACCAAAAAAAGAAATAAAGAAAGCTGAAAAGCTCAAAAAAAGATATTATGAAAACAAGTAATAGTGTAAAAAGTTGGAAAGACCATATTAATCAAAAATATGGAGAAAAAGGAACAGAATCCCGTGAAAAGTTTGAAGAAGAATTTGAAACTTTTAAAATTGGAGTGCTCATTCAAGAGGCGCGAAAAAAACAAAAACTGACTCAAGAACAGCTTGCTCAAAAGGTTGGAACTACCAAAAATTATATATCTCGAATCGAGAATAACGCAAGTGATATTCGACTTTCAACTTTAATGAGAATAATTAAAGAAGGATTAGGTGGGAATTTAAAATTATCTATTGACATTTAACTAATAGCATCAATAATTTACAACAGTATCAAAGTTTCATCCTCAAACGATAGATTCAATCTTATTTATTAACCTTTAAAATTGTAGCAAAAGTGAATTGAAAATTTAGGTGCGACTACATCAAATTTCCTAACCCGGTTTATTCATGAATTTAATTTTGAAGCTATTTTAGGCACTAGCCCCATAGGAATATAAGCATATTTCACGGGGGTTGTAACGACAAATAGGTCAAAATTAAATCAAAATCTGACAAAAAGAAGTGTTCCCAAAAATGAAGACGTTATAAAATACCATATTTACAATTAAAGTGTTTTATATCAATGTCTTATTTTATTAAAGATGTCAGATTGATGAATAAAGCGGGCTAACTCTCCTCATCACCAAACCAAAAAAACTTTCCTCCTCCTTGTCTCACCAAACAAAATAATTTCTATCTTAACCACATGGAAGAAGTAAAACCTTTATCAATATACAGTGCATCGGCAGGAAGTGGTAAAACCTTTCAATTAGTACAAACCTATTTGAAACTAATTTTAGGGGAGGGGGCGACTGTAGTGAATTTTAGTAAAATTATCGCCATGACCTTCACCAATAAAGCCGCTTGGGAAATGAAGGAAAGAATCGTCCGTGCATTAGATGATTTGGCATTTTATTCTTCTTATTCCATCGAGGAACAAAACAAGCGAAAAGGTTTTTTCGAGCAAACCCAAAAGAATCTCGAGATTTACGACCCTTTTGAATTAGAACAAAAAGCAAAAAAAGCACTTTCATTAATCTTACACAATTACGAAGATTTTACCGTTCTTACCATTGATAAATTTAGCCTTCGTTTGATTCGAACTTTTGCACGAGACCTCGATATTAATCAAGATTTTGAAGTAGTGTTGGATGAGCAAGAACTCATCGAAAATGTTATTGATGAACTTTTATCAAAACTTGGAAACGAAGGGCATGAAGAAATAACCGCTTTAGCCATCGATTTTGCAAAATCCAATTTGGAAGAAGGTGATAAATGGGACTTTAGAGACAAATTAATTCAATTTGCAGGATTATTAAAAAATGAAAAAGACCATGTAATCATTCAAAAAATCATCGAAAAGAATTTCCATAATGAAGATTATCAAATACTTCCAAAAGAAATTAACATTCTCAAGGCTAGTTATTTGGAAATTCGAAATGAACTATCACACTATTTTCAAAGTCTCGGATTAAACGCTAAAGACTTCCCACAAGGTAAAAGAGGACTTTACGGCTTTTTAGAGGAACGATTGCCAAAACAAGAATTAGGAAATACCTACGAAATTACAGCTACGATAAAGAAAACTTTGAGCGGTGAAAACGTAACAGAAAAACACAATGTTCCCCAAGAATTAATTCTAAAAGTGATTACCTTTTTAAAACAAGAAGCTAGTTTAAAAGAACGGTATTACGTGTTGGAATCATTGCGCAAAAACTTCCATAATTTAGCTTTGTTAAAGTACATCGCTACAGCACTTCAGGAGATTAAAAATCGAGATAATATTGTCCGAATTTCTGAGTTTAACCGAATGATTTCCGAGTTGTTACAAGATGAAAACGCGTCTTACATTTATGAAAGATTGGGAACCAGATATCAACATTATTTATTAGATGAATTTCAAGATACAAGCCGACTACAATGGTTGAATTTATTACCATTATTACATGATTCTATAAGTCAGAATAAAGCCAATTTAATTGTTGGTGACCCAAAACAAGCTATTTACCGTTTTCGAAATGGATTAGTAGAGCAATTTGTTGCCTTGCCGAGAATTTATAACCCAGAAAACGAGCAATCTATAGAACGAATTTCTAACTATTTTGAATCGATGGGCGAGAAAGTTAGTTTAGCTGAAAATTGGCGTTCCAAAAATCATATAGTTCATTTTAACAACTTCCTTTTTGACTGGCTTCTCCAACACCCACAAGTACCTGAGTTTTTTAAGAGTTATTACCACGATGTAAAGCAATCGCCAAAAAATGAAGATGGCGGTATGGTCGCTATACGAATGGAAGAAATGGACGATGAGGTCGAGTTTCAAGAAGAATATATTTTGGAAACGGTACGAAAATGCGAGCAAGACGGATATAAACGTGGCGATATTTGTATTCTAGCACGAAGAAAAAAAGAAGGTGCAAGATGGGCTAAGTTATTGGTGAATGCGCCAGAGAAATATAAAGTTGTCAGTGCTGACAGTTTACTCGTCTCAACGGATAAGAGCGTTCAATTGTGCATTAATTATTTGCAGTTGCGCAAAAATTCAGGAAATAAAACACTTCAAATTCAATTTGCTGTAAGTTATTTGCGTCTCAAAAATGAAGAACCGATTATTGCTTTACAAGGTTTTTGGATTAATGAAAAAGTTGGAAATCTAGATTTTAAAGCTTTCGTTTGTGCATATTTTCAGGATATGACAAATTTCTTTATGGAGTTTGAAAACTTATACGACCTTGGACAAAAGTTCTCGCAATTACTTACGCTTTCCGAATTAAAGAACCCTTATTTTCATCATTTAATGGAGATGTTGCAAAATTACGATGTTCAATATGGTCCAGATATTCGTGGCTTTCTGGAATATTATGCTATGAAAGGCGCAAAGGAAACAGTGCAAATGCCAAAAAATGACGAAGCAATTCAAATAATGACAGCACATAAAGCAAAAGGGTTAGAATTCAAAGTTGTTATTATTCCTAGTTTAACCTGGGACTTTAACAAAGTTCGAGATGAACAATTCATTGAACTAGATGATGGAGAACTAATCCGTACTAGACTGGCAAAAAACAATGTTCCTGATTTTGTAAGTGATTCGTATCAGGCAGAATACGAGCAGTTGTTTTTAGATGAATTAAACCTTTTATACGTTTCTTTAACTAGACCAATTGATCGAATGTATTTGTTAGTTAATTCCAAACTACCTAAAAAAGAAACAACTTTAGCTTCTATAAACCAATTAATAACGCAAACGCTAAATGCTGTTAGTCAGGCGAATATCCCTGAAGAAATAAAAGATGTTTTTCAAAAAAATGAAAACGAAATCATTATCGGAACAGCTGAACCTTTAGTGTTAAAAGATAAAGACAGCGATAAATTACAGCAAGATAAATTGGAAGAACAGCGGTTTAATCCAAAAGACATTTCGGATTATTTATGGTTTCCTGAAATTTCCTTGCAGGACGAAGACATCAAAGAAAGTGAAGATTTGAGCGTTGAAATTCGTTTTGGAAACCAACTCCATGTTGCTTTGTCAAAGATAAATTCCGAAAATGAAATAGATGAAGGATTAACTAATTTACTAAACTCAGGTCAAATAGAACAAGAATTTTTGGAATCAATTAAAGCTTCGTTATACCAAATTTTCTCTTTAAAAGACTTTCAAGAATTAGTTCAAGGAGCAAAACAAATTGTTAACGAACAAGCGATATTAATTGACGAACTTACCGTTAAACGTCCCGATAAACTCATTCAGCTAAACGATAATTCTTGGGTGGTGCTAGATTATAAAACAGGCGTTGAAAGGAATAAGCATTCCGACCAACTTAAGCAATACATTGAGGTGATGGAACAAATGTTTACAGCACCAGTGAAGGGCTATTTATTTTACACCAAAAAAATGCAGCTAGTGGAAGTAGCTTAAAAAAAGTAAATCTTCTATATTTTTGACTATCCTATTAATTGGAAGCGTCCGTTTTTTCGTCAAGGACCTCTTCCTCTTGAATAACCTCTGCCTTTGGAGGGCTTGGTACAAAGAAATCGTAAAGCATATTTCTATCTAAATTGTATTCGATACTCCAAGAAAGACCACCAGTTTGAGTTGGTCTCACCATTTCGTTGAACCAATTATTTTCGTTGGAATTTCTGTCTTCCATTCTCCAAAAAGCCTTAATTAAAAGTACTTTTTCACCTGCTTTATTGATGTATCCAAAATATTGACGGTTATACCTTCCCAACCTTTGGTGAATGATATAATCATCAGTTTGGTTTCTTAACTCTCTATTCAAAGACCTCAAGTCACGTGACAGCGCTCTTTCTGCCAAATCTACTTGGTCTAAAGTTGGAGTAAAAGATTCAAACCTTGGTATTGCAGGGTATGACTTTGGGAAAATAGCAACATTGTAGCTAGACGTTAGTCTATGTTGTGCAATTGTTTTATCCGAATTATCTGATTGCGCAATTAATTGGTTATTTGTTGTTAGGCTGATTCCGATTAGCGAAGCTACTAGGACTATTTTTGTCATTAATTTATTCATAGTGCAAATATAGTCATTTTAAAAATGGTGAATTACAGAATTTTGTAGAAACTCATGGTAATCGTATATTTCAAGATTAGTTCAAACAAAAATGGGCTGCAAAACGCAACCCATTCATATATTCAATAAAAATACCTTATGCTGTTACACCTAGTACTTCAGCCATTTTTGCACCAATTTGTGCAGGAGAATCAACCACGTGAATTCCACATTCTCGCATGATTCGTTTTTTAGCTTCTGCTGTATCATCAGCTCCACCAACAATAGCTCCAGCATGTCCCATTGTTCTACCTTTTGGTGCTGTTTCACCAGCGATAAACCCAACAACTGGCTTTTTTGAATTGTCCTTGATCCAACGAGCTGCTATTGCTTCTAAGTTACCACCGATTTCTCCAATCATAACGATTCCCTCTGTTTCTGGGTCGTTCATTAGCAATTCAACAGCTTCTTTGGTAGTTGTACCAATGATTGGGTCTCCTCCGATACCAATTGCAGTAGTAATACCAAGACCCGCTTTTGCTACTTGGTCAGCTGCTTCATATGTTAACGTACCTGATTTAGAAACAATACCTATTTTTCCTTTCTTGAAAACAAAACCAGGCATAATTCCAACTTTTGCTTCTCCTGCTGTGATAACACCTGGACAGTTTGGACCAATCAAAGTACAATCCTTATCTGCTAAATATTTCTTAACAACTGTCATATCGTTAACAGGGATACCTTCTGTGATACAAACAATTACTTTGATTCCTGCATTAGCTGCTTCCATAATTGCGTCAGCGGCAAATGCTGGTGGTACGAAAATGATAGAAACGTTAGCTCCTGCTTTGTCAACAGCTTCCTTTACGGTATTAAATACTGGACGGTCTAAATGTGTTTGACCACCTTTACCTGGAGTAACACCTCCAACCACATTGGTTCCATATTCAATCATCTGTCCAGCGTGAAATGTACCTTCACTTCCTGTAAAACCTTGTACGATTACTTTTGAATCTTTATTTACTAATACGCTCATTTTTGCGAAATTTATTGCTATTAAAATGCTTTTTTAAAATGTCGCTCAAAAATAGAGTTTTGATATCGTAAAGGCAAGAAAATTTACAAAAAGAAATAGTTAAGTTTTTAAAACGAACTGTGCTAGTTTAAGTTTTAATTAATTTTTGATTACAAATAATTTCCTAAACTGTTGTTAAATAGTAGTGTATAGAATTTTGTACGTCGTACAACGACAGAACTATTATTTTGATTATTTATTTTCTTAATTTTGAACTATGCAAAAAGATTTTTCTAGCGCTCGACGAAAATTTGTTCAACATTCACTTGTTGTATCGGCAGGATTGGCAATATCACCATCCATATTGGCACATCCAAAACGACCACAAGACCTAGAAAAAATAACCATATTGCATACCAATGACACCCACTCTAATATTGATAGTTTTCCATTAAATCATCCTAAGTTTCCGAATCAAGGCGGAGTAGCAAGAAGAATGACCCTAGTGAATGACATTCGAGCGCAAGAAGAAAATGTATTACTTTTAGATGCGGGGGATATTTTCCAAGGAACACCTTACTTCAATAAATTTAATGGCACATTGGAAATGAAGTTAATGAGTCAATTGAAATACGATGCCGCAACAATGGGAAATCATGATTTTGATGCTGGCCTGGAAGGTTTTCACAACGCTTTAGCTTTTGCAAATTTTCCTTTTCTTTGTGCGAACTACGATTTTAAGGATACGATACTGAAAGACAAAACTAAGCCTTTTCATATTTTCCAAAAAGGAAATCGTAGGGTAGGGGTGTTTGGGCTTGGTATTCAATTGGAAGGACTTGTTTCAAAGAGTTATTATGGAGATACCATTTATAACGACCCTATTGCAATTGCAAATGAAATAGCTCCTCGCTTACGTTATGATGAAAAGTGTGATTTGGTAATTTGTTTGAGTCATTTAGGTCATTTTAGTAGAACAACAACTATCACAGACCCTGTATTGGCGAAATCTTCATCTGATATTGATTTAATCATTGGAGGACATACGCATACGTTTATGGATAAACCTGAAATACATGAAAATGCTTTAGGTCAAAAAGTCCTAATAAATCAAGTAGGGTGGGGCGGACTAAGATTGGGTAGAGTGGATTTTTTATTTGACGATTCAGGAAAAGCAAAAACTAATGATTGGAAAGTGCTGCCAATTCACTAATTTTGTCTAAACGGATTATTAATGCCTACAAAAATCAAATTAAAGGAACGCACTGTTAAGGCAGTTCATTTTATTCAGGAGTATTTTGACTTAGAAAGAGACTTAGATGATTTTGATAAAATTCATGAGTCTATTTCAAAAGATATAGTTTTTAAAGGTACGAATCTCTGGATTTTAATCTTTGCTATTATCGTTGCATCTGTAGGATTAAACATGAACTCCACAGCTGTAATTATTGGTGCCATGCTTATCTCACCTCTAATGGGACCAATCAATGGTATGGGTTACAGTATTGCGACCTACAATTTTGATTTGTTCAGAAAGTCCATCAAAAACTTTTCGTTTGCCGTTTTAGCTAGTATTGTTGCATCAACAACTTATTTTGCATTAAGCCCAATTTCAACAGCATATTCTGAGTTATTAGCAAGGACAAGTCCAACAATTTATGATGTATTGATTGCTTTATTTGGTGGTGCGGCAGGGATTGTAGCCATAACGAGTAAGCAAAAAGGAAATGTAATTCCAGGGGTTGCTATTGCCACAGCTTTAATGCCTCCATTATGTACCGCTGGTTATGGTTTGGCGACAGGTAAACTTGATTTTTTCTTTGGTGCCTTTTACTTATTTACCATCAACACAGTCTTTATTGCTTTAGCATCATTAATTGTTTCGCAAGTATTAAAATTTCCTATTCGAACAATTGTTGAACCAGCTCAACGCGTTAAGGTGAATCGTTGGATATGGACAGTTATTTTGATAGTATTTTTACCTAGTATCTACTTTGGTTATCAATTAGTGCAGGAAGAAAAGTTTACAGAAAATGCTAAAAAGTTCATTTCTAATGTTAGCATTTTTGAAGGAAATTATTTGTTAAACAGCGAAATTAATACAAGCGAAAAGCATATTCATCTTATTTATGGAGGAATGAACTTAGACTCTTTGCAAAAGAAAAGAATTAAGAGCAAAATTTATGATTTTGGACTTAAAGAAACATCAATAGAAATTAGTCAAGGACTTTCTTTCGAAAATGATGCGGATGATAAATATGTTGAAATACTCAAGTTAAGAAATGAACTGGAGAGACTTCAACAAAAAGTTAAATATCGAGACAAGGCTATTGACTCGATTAAAAATATAGGTAAGTTTGGGGAAGTATTATTAGCTGAGCTTCAACCATTATTTCCTTCTGTCAGAGAATGTATTTATGCCGAAACATTCGTTCATAATGATACCATAGGAGAACCAGTTCCCGCTTCGGTAATTTATTTTTCTTTAAACAAAAAAATGGAAAGCAAAGAACTCGAAAAGAAGTTAGAAAATTGGTTGAAAAGAAGATTGAAAACGGAGGCCGTAATTCTTAGGCTTCACTATTGGGATGAAAAGAATTAAACTTTAATTGAAACCTTTTCGATGTATTAACGTTATATGGTCAACGGATCAATTATTAACTTCTACAGGTTAGTAAAATTAAACGGGGTTGTCTTTAATTAGGCAGCCCTTTTTAGTTCGGCATTCTTTTAGTCGAAATGAATTTTTGAAACAATTGTAATCATTTTATCAAAAACAAAAAGAGCGGTCCATTCAGACCCCTCCATTTAATATAATATTAAAAAATTCTTTGGGTTAAACTAATCTAATTATAAGTCATATAATTGAAACTGTTTTTAAATCAAAAAAATCACTTTTTATGCCAACTTGTTGAAGAAAAGATATTTTTCAATTTTTCAAGCGCTCGAAACGTTCTAACCTTAGCATTGTTTTCTGTTACACCAGTCAATTCACCGATTTCCCGATAACTCAAATCTTGAAAAAAACGATATTTGATATAAGCTAAATCTTTTTCTTTGAGTTTAGCTAGTGCATTGTGAAGCCGCTTTTTATTCAATTGATTTTCTTCTTCCTGAAAAACTTCCATAAAAACACCAACGGTATTTTCTTCTAAAGGGGCTGTTCGCTTCGAGGTTCTATCTCGAAAGGCTTGATTTAGTTCACTTTTCGCAATTCTGTAAAGCCACGATCCAAAGGGTACACCGCGATACTCGAATCGGTTTAAGTTTTTCATTGCTTTTAAAAATACTTGTGATGTTATATCAAAAGCTAGCTCATTGTCATCCATGCGCTGACGAATATAGTTGAATATCTGGGCATAATACTTCTCATAAAGAGGATGAAATTTGTTAATATCCTCCTTTGCTGCATTTATCCAATCTAATTCAGTTAGCAGTTTGGACGTAGAATGATGATAAATTGGGTTTATTCGATTCATACTACTTTGTTTTTGGTTTTCTGTTTCCAGAAAGGGTTTGTTTTGTTATTAATCTACTACCAATAACGTGCCGAAAATTATCACACACCTTATAAGCGGTCGATTTCTTATGTAAACGAATGATTTTTAAAAATATTGTTTAATCAGTTCAAAAAGTCCAACTAATCAAAATAAAATGTTGGAGCAAAACACAAAATAGCAACAAATCATGTATTGTATAAATACCACCTAGTGCTCCACTTTTGATTCAAAGTACTGCCAAAGTTTTTCTTCAGGCACTTTGGCCGTGATGCTAATGTTTTCTTTACTTACTGGATGTTCAAAAGATAATTTTCTGGCATGTAAACAAATACTTCCATCTTCATTGGATCTTTTTGCACCGTATTTTAAATCACCTTTAATTATGCATCCTATTGCAGCCAATTGAACTCGAATTTGATGGTGACGGCCTGTTTTGGGCAGGACTTCGATTAATGTGTATCTTTCACTTTTAGCAATGACCTTGTAGGTTAATTCTGCCGACTTGGCATTTTTAGCATTTTCATGAACGACATAGCTTTTATTTTGTTTGTCATTTTTTTGTAGAAAATTCTTCAATGTACCTTGTTTCTCAGCAGGTGATGATTCCACAATTGCCCAATATGTTTTTTGAACCTCACGGGTAGAAAATTTTTTATTCATTCGCGCAAGTGCCTTACTTGTTTTTGCAAATAAAACTAGTCCTGAAGTTGGTCGATCTAAACGATGTATTACACCGCAAAATACATTACCCGGTTTGTTATATTTTTCCTTAATCCATGCTTTAACCTTATCGGGAAGAGGAATATCTCCTGTTTTATCACCTTGCGTAATATCGCCTGATTTTTTATTTACTGCAATCAGGTGATTGTCTTCATAAATTATGGATATCTCCATGAAAAGGAAACTTAGTATTGTTCGTCTTTATTTGGAAAATCATTGCTTTTAACGTCTTCAATGTAGCGCTGAAAAGCTCCAAGCATTTCTTCAAATAAATTATGATATTTCCTCAAAAAACGCGGATTGAACTCATTGTTTATTCCTAACATATCGTGAACAACAAGAACCTGACCATCAACGCCATTTCCTGCTCCAATTCCAATAATAGGAATAGAAACTTCTTGAGCAACTCTCGTTGCTAAATCGGCTGGGATTTTTTCTAAAACTATAGCAAAACAACCAGCTTCTTCCAATGCTTTTGCATCCTCAATTAGTCGAGCGGCTTCGTCTTTTTCTTTTGCTCTAACGACGTATGTTCCAAATTTATAAATCGATTGAGGTGTTAAACCTAAATGCCCCATAACGGGGATTCCTGCAGTTAATATTCTCGAAATAGACTCAAGGATTTCCTTTCCTCCTTCCATTTTTACCGCATGACCTCCTGACTCTTTCATTATGCGAATGGCGTTGGATAAAGCTTCTTTGGAATTTCCTTGGTAAGAACCAAACGGCATGTCCACTACAACAAGCGCTCTTTGAACTGCTCTAACCACTGATGACGCATGATAAATCATCTGGTCAAGTGTTATTGGAAGTGTGGTTTCATGACCAGCCATTACATTAGAAGCGGAATCACCAACAAGAATAACATCCATACCAGCGGTGTCAATTATTCGAGCCATAGAGAAATCGTAACCTGTTAACATGGAAATTTTTTCTCCATTGTTCTTCATTTCTTGAAGCGTGTGAGTTGTCACTCTTTTTACATTGTTGTGAACAGACATAATGAAAATCTTTTATGCAAAGTTATCCAATTTGATGGAAGCAAAGAAAATCTAGTTCTGTTTTTTGATAAAAAAACGGTTTGAACGCTTCAAAAATGTAATATTAAATTGTTGGGTTCTTTTGTTAATTTAATGAGGGTTAATCTAAAATTTTAAGTTGTTCACAAAAATCGAATATGTACCATCTCTCCCTTTGGATGGAGCAGGAGGGAGGAAACCACCGAAGTACCACGAGGGCATTTCGTAATAGATGAAATAGGAATTATTAAAAGTTTTTTTCCTTCGCGATGCTCAGGTAGGTTCCTCCCCGTCCTGCACTAACGTTTGGTTATCGAAAGCAATGCTTTCTCTTCCCTCCAAAGGGGGAGTTCTACCGATTGACTTTGGTCGCTTGTATTTTAATTGTTGGAGAAAATTGAGTTAGTAGCGTCTCTCCCTTTGGAGGGAGCAGGAGGGAGGAACCAACCGAAGTAACACGAGGACATTTTACATTAGAATTACATTGCCCACTAATATAATTATTTAAATTAATATGTTACCTTATAGAAGTTATCAGATTGGTAAAAAATGCGGGTTTAATTATAAAATCTTCTTACAATTCTATCTTTTAGTTTTTAACTTTCAAAAAATACTTTCTAAAACTCATTTTTTGAACTCACTTCAGAATGCTTCATGAATTATTTCACATTGTAAAAACAGAAAAATTGTGTAGCTTTGTTTCTTGTAAAAAATGAAATTGATGCATAATTTATTTAGTGATTTCTCGGAGTCTTTTAAGGAAGATTGGATAGCACAATTAACCAAAGATCTTAAAGGAAAGTCCATAGAAGAAGCCCTTCACATTAAGGATGAAATTGAAGATATTGAATGGTCTGCTTTTCAATATTCTTCGGATTACAAAGGAGATCAATCTCATCCTGGTAACTTCCCTTTTGAACGCGGTGGAAGTGCTAAAAATAATCATTGGGATACTGTTAGTGTGATTCAACAGTCAGACGCTAAAACAATGAAAAAGAACGCCTTGAAAGCACTAATGAATGGCTCAGATAATGTGGATATTGATTTAGTAGGTTTGTCAAATGAAGAAATAAAGACAGCGTTAAATGGAATCGAATTTCAATATATTCGCTCCTCTATTACTTACCATAATGACCAACAACTTTCATTCTTGTTGGAATTACTAGAAGATGTTCCAGCTGAAAATATATCCTTAATTCCGTCAAATGAAAACTTAAAACGTTCAGTTGCACATCGAAATGTTTTAATAAATGCTTATAAAGTGCATGAAGCAGGTGGGAATGCGACACAAGAAATTGCATATGCATTACACAAAGGTCATGAAGTCTTGTTTAATATTTTAAAAAATGGAACTGATTTAAAAAATGCTTTATCGCAATTCAAATTTCGTTTTGGTATTGGTTCAAACTATTTTTTAGAAATATGCAAATTTCGTGTTTTTCGCTCGTTATGGTCGCAAATTGTTTTTGGGTATGCATCAGACAAAACTGCTATTTCGCCTGTTTTCGTTGAGGCAAGAACGGGAAATATTAATAAATCGCTTCAAGACCCTTACACCAACTTATTGAGACAAACGACAGAGGCGATGTCAGCGGTAATCGGTGGAATAGACGAATTAACAATTCTACCTTATTCTTTTCGATCGCAAGGAAGTGATGATAAAAAAGCGCAGCGTTTGGCAACGAATATTTCGCTCATTTTAAAAGAAGAAGCATTTCTAAGTCATGTGGTGGATGCAACAGGAGGTGCTTATAATCTTGAAAAACTTACCAATCGACTAGTGGATAAAAGTTGGGCACTATTTTTATCGCTTGAAAAAGAAGGTTTGAGTTATTTGAAAAAAGTAATTGCCAAGACATCAAAATTACGCATTCAAAAATTTCAAAATAATGAACTCACACTAATTGGAATCAATAAATATTTTAATCCAGAAAAAGTAGCGATTAATTGGGGTGAAAGAATCGAAAATGAGCTAGGTGCTGAATTAATTTTGGAGCGAGATGTACAACTGAAAAGTGCAGAAATTTAGAATACAAGAAACAATGAAAAAAATAGATTTTTCTCTACATAAATGGAATTTACAAACTGAAAAAACAAGCGAAGCCCAAGCTACGATTGAAACAGCAGAAAAAATTCCTTTAAAATCATTTTACACTTTCGAAGACATAAATGAACTTCCTTTTGGAAACTTTGTGTCGGGGATAGCACCTTATCTGCGAGGGCCTTACAGTACCATGTACACCGTTCGACCTTGGACTATTCGCCAGTATGCTGGTTTTTCTACCGCAGAAGAATCCAATGCTTTTTATAAAAGAAACTTAGCGGCAGGACAAAAAGGATTGTCCGTTGCATTCGATTTGGCTACACACAGGGGGTATGATTCTGACCACGAAAGAGTTGTAGGTGACGTAGGGAAAGCAGGGGTTGCTATTGATTCTATTTTGGACATGAAACTGTTGTTCGATGGAATCCCTTTAGATAAAATGTCGGTTTCGATGACCATGAATGGTGCTGTAATTCCAATTATGGCCTTTTACATTGTCGCAGCAGAGGAACAAGGAGTGGATAAAAGTCTATTAGCTGGTACCATTCAAAACGATATTCTAAAGGAATTCATGGTGCGAAACACTTATATTTATCCACCAACTCCATCTATGAAGATAATTTCGGATATTTTTGAATATACTTCAAAGTACATGCCGAAATTCAATTCTATTTCCATTTCTGGTTACCACATGCAAGAGGCTGGAGCAACGGCTGCAATTGAATTGGCTTACACTTTGGCTGATGGTTTGGAGTATTTGCGAGCTGGAATTAATGCGGGTTTAAAAGTAGATGAATTTGCTCCAAGACTTAGTTTCTTTTGGGCAATTGGCATGAATCATTTTATGGAAATTGCTAAAATGCGAGCAGGAAGATTGTTATGGTCGAAATTAGTAAAGCAATTTAATCCTACGAATCCAAAATCTATGGCCTTGCGAACGCATTGTCAAACATCGGGATGGAGTCTTACAGAGCAAGACCCGTTTAATAATGTGGCACGAACATGTATTGAGGCTCTTGCCGCAGCCCTCGGAGGAACACAATCATTGCACACAAATGCGTTGGATGAAGCGATTGCACTTCCAACTGATTTTTCAGCAAGAATTGCGCGTAATACTCAGATTTATTTGCAAGAGGAAACGAAAATCACCTCCTTTATTGATCCTTGGGGTGGAAGTTACTATGTAGAAAGTCTTACCAATTCTTTAGTGGAGGAAGCGTGGAAACTAATCCAAGAGGTAGAAGAACTTGGAGGAATGGCAAAAGCAATAGAGACAGGCGTTCCTAAAATGCGAATTGAAGAGGCTGCTGCTCGCAAACAAGCAAGATTAGACGCTCAAAAAGATATTTTAGTTGGTGTTAATCGTTATCAGCTTGAAAAAGAAGAGGTGATAGACATTCTGGAAGTTGACAATACCAAAGTTCGAGCTGCACAAATTGAACGCTTGAATAAACTTAGAGCGGAAAGAAATGAGGAGAAGTGTCAAGCAGTTTTAGCCAAATTAGAAGAGGTTGCACGTTCTGGAAAAGGCAACTTGTTAGAGGCCGCTGTTGAATGTGCTAGAGAAAGGGCTAGTTTAGGAGAAATTTCCTTAGCTTTAGAAAAAGTTTATGGAAGGTACCAAGCTACTATTCGTTCAATTAGTGGTGTATATTCAGCTGAAGCAATGGAAGATAAAGATTTTGGGCAAGCAAAGGCTAAAGCAGATGAGTTTGCTGAATTGGAAGGAAGAAGACCTAGAATTATGGTCGCTAAAATGGGGCAAGACGGTCACGATAGAGGAGCGAAAGTAATCGCAACTTCTTTCGCAGATATTGGTTTTGATGTGGATATCGGTCCCTTGTTTCAAACCCCAAAAGAAGCAGCCAAGCAAGCGGTAGAAAACGATGTTCACGTTCTTGGTGTATCTTCTTTGGCAGCGGGACACAAAACACTCGTTCCACAAGTTATTGCTGAATTAGAAGAATTAGGAAGGGGAGATATTATGGTTGTTGCAGGTGGTGTGATTCCACAACAAGATTATGAATTTTTGTACGAAGCTGGAGTATTTGGTGTTTTCGGACCGGGGACAAAAATTTCCAAAGCTGCAATTTCTATCTTAGATTTACTTATAGAAACAGCCAAATAAATAATATGAGAAGCGAGAAACTCGATAGGGCATACAAAAGTTTGATGATTATTGTTATAGTAATCTTAGCAATCCATTTTGCTGGAAACTTGATTATGCCTATTTTGTTTTCTGGACTAATCTCCATTATTCTGGTTCCGTTTGCAGATTTTTTAGAAAGCAAAAAACTTCCTCGTGGATTTGCAGCTGTGCTCACTGTCGGAACTGCAACCACCTTACTTTTTGGGTTAGTGCTTATAATCTCGGTTCAAAGTCAGGAAATCGTCAAAGAAGTTCCAAGATTAATCGAAGATAGACTCTCGAAAATAGATGTTCAAGAAATTCAAGTAAAATCTGAGCCTATCCTTACTTATATTAATGAACATGTGACCACAATTGAAGAGAGTATAGAAAGAGCCAAATCAATTGGAGTGAAATTAGTTAGGACATGGTTAATTGGGATTAAAGATGCTTTTTTATTCCTTATTCTTTGTCCAATTTATGTCTTCTTTATGCTATTATGCCGTGAACATATTTTTCGCTTTATAATGGGTTTTCATGTTCAACAAGAGGAGGATGAGCAAAATGCTAAAAAATTAATTTTTGAAGTTAAATCTAGTATCTTTCATTACTTGAAAGGACTTTTTATCATAATGACTATTTCGGGAACTTGCACTTTTTTAGGATTGTATTTTGTCGGGATAGAATTTGCGCTATTTTTAGGTGTTTTGACAGCTATTCTCACACCTATTCCATATATTGGTGTTACAATTAGTGCATTAATACCAATATTGTTAGCCTTGTTTACAAAAGATAGCTTTTGGTATGTGGGAGGAGTTCTTTTAGTTTTTGCAATAGTGCAGTTCAATGAAAATTATGTGCTAATCCCACGAATAATGGGGAAAAGTGTTAATGTCAACCCTTTAATTATCGTTTTGAGTTTGATTTTATTCGGCGCACTGACAGGAGTTATAGGAATGATACTAACAGTTCCTTTGCTTGCGGTAACTAAAGTAGTAATTAGTCATTATCCGCATCTTAAGCCATGGAATTATTTGTTGGAGGATAAACTTTCTTGAGAAACCAATAAGATAGAATGTTTATTAGTTACTACTAGATTAAATAAAGATACTTATCCAATAAATACAATAAAGCGGAAATTGTTGCCGCACCTAGTTCAAGCTCACGTTTATTTACGTTTTCGAACACATCATTAGCGTTATGATGAAAGTCGAAGTAACGTTGGCTGTCTGGCACAAAACCGATTAAAGCAGCTGAAGGGTAAAATTCTTTCAAAGGTCCAATATCGACCCCGCCATATCCTTTAACAAACTTATGTACCTCATAAGGCTCAAATAAACGGGAAAAAGATTCTAGTAAAACGAGTTGTTCATCCATCCCATCTAGTGAAAAACCTCTTGGAGTAAAACCTCCTCTATCACTTTCTATTGCAGCAACGTGTTCTTCTCCTTTTTCATGCACGAGTTGTGCATAGGTCTTTCCACCCATATTTCCATTTTCTTCATTCATAAAAAACACCACTCGCAATGTGTAATTAGGACGGTAGTTTAATTCCTTTAATATGCGCAGCGCTTCCATAGTATGAACGATTCCAGCTCCGTCATCGTGAGCTCCTTCACCTAAATCCCATGAATCCAAATGTCCTCCTATTGTGATTACTTTATTAGGATATTTAGTTCCTCTTAATTCAGCTACAACATTATGAGATGGTTTGTCAGGATGAGTTTTACAGTTTAATTCAAGAGAAAAAGTAACTTTCTCATCCGAATTTTTAATCTTGTTATAAAGTAATGTTGCATCATTGGTGGATAATGCTGCTGCTGGAATTTTATTTACACCTTCTTCGTAACGTAATGAACCAGTATGCGGATGGTCATGCTCTGCTAAACTCAGTGATCGAATAACAAGTGCTTTAGCTCCTAACTTTGCAGCGTCAACCGCTCCGAGACCACGAATAGGGTAGCACCCTCCATAAGCATTGAATGTAGAAATCATTTTTTCATCCATCGGTTGACTTATAAAAACTATTTTTCCTTCGACCTCTTCACGACTTGCTTTAAGTAGATCATCCCTAGTTTCAAACATGATTAGTTCTCCATGCAAGAGGCCATTAGTGGCAATAGAACCACCAAGAGCTATTAAATTTACTTTTTGAATTTTTTCATCTCCTACTCTAAACCAACCTGTTTCTTGAGAACCTCTTTCCCAGTGGGGAACCATAATATCTTGCAAGTAAACGGTATCGAAATTGTAACTTTCTAATTTTTCTTTGCCCCAAACTACTGCCATTTCAGCTTGAGCGGAACCTGAAAGTCTTGAACCGACATCTTTACATAAACTTCTTAAGTCTTCATATGCTTTGCCTTTTGAAAGAGCAATATCATACATTTTACGCATCATGATACTGTCTTTTTCAAAATCGATATTTTGACTAAGCCCATTAAACGCTACTATTATTATAAGTATTATAAATTTGAATTGGTTTTGCATTTTGTATAAGCTTGAGATGAGAAAATAAATTAAGCCGTAAAAATACGAATCAAAATTACAAGTGCAAAAAGAAGAAAATTTATTTACAGGTAATACAGTTGCGTGATTCCTTTGTTGTGAATTTTTCTGTTGCTAGAACCTAAAACTAAATCGAATTGAAATGAGATATAGAAATTCATCTTATTTTTGTGAAAAAAATAAAATGGAAAACTTAGACCAAACAACTTGGGTGGAAAAATCAAAAAATGACCCAAATGCTGTGATTTTAGATGTGCGAACCCCTAACGAGTGCGCACAAGGAATAATTGAAGGAGCAAAAATTCATGATTTCTTTGATGCTGAAAAGTTCATAAATGCTATAGATCATATGGATAAATCTAAAAGCTATTACATTTATTGTCGCAGTGGTAATAGAAGTGGTCAGGCATGCCAAATAATGGAGCAAAAAGGCTTTAAAAACACTTTTAATCTTGTTGGAGGAATTTTAGAATGGCAAGGAGATCTTGTTTAGAATTGTTCATTTAGGGGGAAATAAATTGGTTTTAATTTGGGTTAATTGCAATAAACATCTTAAAAATTAATAAAACATAAATTTATTACACTTTTCCCACATGCCAAGTAATTAAAAATTGTAGCTTTGTTTCTCCATTAGTGTAATTAAAAATATGGACAAAATATCATACATCGGCAACGCAGACGTTAATGCAATTGAACACCTCTACCAGTCTTACAGAAAAGACCCTGATAGCGTAGATATAGGTTGGCAAAAATTCTTCGAAGGTTTTGAATTTGCGCAGACAAACTATAACGAGGGAGAAGGAGTTCCTGAAAATTTTCAAAAAGAATTTAAAGTATTAAACCTCATAGATGGTTATAGATCAAGAGGTCACTTGTTTACTAAGACGAACCCAGTTCGAGAGCGAAGAAAGTATTCTCCAACTTTAGATATTGAAAATTTTGGTTTATCAGAAGCTGACCTTGAAATTGAATTTCAAGCAGGAAGTGAAATTGGAATTGGTAAAGCGAAGTTAAAAGATATTATAAACCATTTACAAGAAGCTTACTGTCAAAGTATTGGTTTAGAGTTTCATTATATCCGTGATCCTGAACGTAAAAAATGGTTCATGGATAAACTCGAATTGAACAACCGTCCAAAATTTGACAAAGCAGAAAAAAAGATTATTCACAAGAAACTAAGTGAAGCTACTCTTTTTGAGCAGTTTCTTCAGCGTAAATATGTTGGGCAAAAACGCTTTTCCGTTGAAGGTGGAGAGTCGCTCATAACTGGTCTCGATAGACTTGTTAAAAAAGGGGCAGACCTTGGAGTAGAGGAGTTTGTAATGGGAATGGCGCATAGAGGTCGTTTGAACACACTTGTGAACATCTTTAAAAAGGATATTGAAGAACTCTTTGGAGAGTTTGAAGGGAAAAGTTATTATGATGACGACTCTTTCGATGGTGATGTTAAATACCATTTAGGACAAACAAGAACAGTTGAGGTTGGTGATAAAAAAGTAAATCTTACCTTAGCACCAAACCCTTCGCATTTAGAAGCTGTTGATCCTGTCGTTGAAGGAATTGTCCGCGCGAAAATTGATAATTACCTTCACTCTGAGGATAAAATAGTACCTATACTTGTACATGGTGATGCTGCAATTGCAGGACAAGGAGTAGTTTATGAAGTGGTACAAATGGAAAGCCTTGACGGTTACAGAACAGGTGGAACTATTCATATTGTGGTAAATAATCAGGTTGGATTTACCACAAACTACCTCGATGCCCGCTCAAGTACTTATTGTACCGATGTTGGTAAAACAACATTAAGTCCTGTTTTCCACGTGAATGGAGATGACATCGAGGCGGTTGCACAAACATTTTTAATTGCTTTAGAGTATAGACAAAAATTCCACAGAGATATTTTCATTGATATACTTTGTTATAGAAAATATGGACATAATGAAGGGGATGAACCGAAATTCACTCAGCCTAAATTATACAAAGCACTTGCAAAGCATCCAACACCATTGGAAATTTACACCAAGGAATTAGTTTATCAAGGTGTTATTACAGATGATGAAATAAAGCAACTTAATGATGAACTTACTAATCAGTTGGATACTCGTTTTGACGCTTCTAAAAAGAAAGAAAAAGTTAACGTTACAAACTTCCTAGGTGATGCTTGGGAAGGAATAGGATATGCGAAACAGGCAGATTTCGAGAGTTCTCCAAAAACTGCCGTTTCGAAAGAGAAGCTCGTGGAATTAGGAACAAAACTAGCTACTTTACCAGAGGGTAAAAAGATTTTTAGAAAAGTCCAGAAGCTTTTCAAAGATCGTCTAACAATGCTTGAAAAAGACCAACTAGATTGGGGAATGGCTGAAATGATGGCTTATGCTTCGCTTTTAGTAGAAGGTCATCCTGTAAGAATTTCAGGTCAAGATGTTGAAAGAGGAACATTTTCTCACAGACATGCTGTAGTTAAAACCGAGGATGATGAAGAAGAAATCATTACGCTAAATCATCTAGAAGATGGACAAGCAAAAATGACAATTTACAATTCTTTATTATCTGAATATGGTGTTCTAGGATTTGATTATGGTTACTCGCTTGCTACACCAAACGGATTGACTATTTGGGAAGCACAGTTTGGTGACTTTATGAATGGAGCGCAAATCATGATAGACCAATTTATTACGGCTGCCGAAGATAAATGGAACGTACAATCTGGTCTTGTAATGCTACTTCCTCATGGATATGAAGGACAAGGAGCTGAACATTCTTCTGCTAGGTTAGAACGTTTTTTACAGTCTTGTGGTGATTTGAATATTCAAGTTGTAAATTCCACAACACCAGCAAATCATTTTCACGCTTTACGTCGTCAGTTAGCGAGAAATTTCAGAAAACCAATGGTTGTTTTCTCTCCAAAATTGTTGTTGCGTTACCCTAAAGCGGTATCTAGCGTAAATGACTTGGCTTCAGAAGGTTTTCAAGAAGTTATAGACGACCCAAGCAATAAGCATAAAACAGCCAAGACGGTTGTTCTTTGTTCAGGTAAAGTGTATTATGACTTTATTGAAGAGGCTGAACAACGAGGTGTTAATGACATCGCATTTGTGAGGGTTGAACAACTTTATCCTCTACCGCAAAAACAAATTGATGAAGTTCTAGCAAAATATACCAATGCTGAAAATTTTGTTTGGGGACAAGAAGAGCCGCAAAACATGGGGGCTTGGACTTATATGGCAATGAATTTACGCCATATCGACTTGAAGGTGGTTGCTCGAGCTGCATCAGCGTCGCCTGCCGCTGGAGCTAAAGAGATTCATTTGAGAAGATTAAAGAAATTGTACGATAGCTTGTTTGAATTCTCAGCTGTACAAGTGTAATGAATAGAAATAAAAACTTTTAATATAATACAACATCATGTCAGTTTTAGAAATGAAGGTACCAAGCCCAGGAGAATCAATTTCCGAAGTGGAGATTGCACAATGGATGGTATCAGATGGAGATTACGTAGAAAAAGATCAAACAATAGCTGAGGTTGACTCCGATAAGGCAACATTAGAATTACCAGCGGAAGCAGCTGGGATTATTACCTTAAAAGCGGAAGAAGGTGATACGGTTGCTGTTGGTCAAGTGGTGTGTTTGATTGACACATCTGCTGAAAGACCAGCAGGAAGTACTGAGCCAAAGCCTGAGGCTAAAACAGAAGCGCCTAAAGAAGTAAAAGAGGAAAAATCAGAAACTGAAAAATCTGTTGAGAAAACCTCTTCTCCAGCAAAAAGTGAGAGTTATGCCACTGGTACTGCTTCCCCTGCTGCTAAAAAAGTCATGGCTGAAAATAATATTCAGTCGAATCAAGTTAAAGGAACTGGTAAAGATGGTAGAATAACAAAACAAGATGTACTAGAGGCAATGGCTGCTGGTTTCGACACTAATACTGTTTCTGGTTGGGGTGGAACGAGAGAGAAGCGCGCTGAGAAAATGTCTATGTTAAGACGTAAAGTTGCTGAGCGATTGGTTTCTGTTAAAAATGATATGGCAATGTTGACCACTTTTAACGAAGTGGATATGAAGCCAATTATGGACTTGCGTGCGAAGTACAAAAAAATGTTTGCCGAGCATCATGAAATCAACTTAGGTTTTATGTCTTTCTTTACAAAGGCATGTACTGAGGCACTTAATTTATTCCCTGCTGTAAATGCACAAATTGATGGAAAAGATATGATTTTTCATGATTACGCAGATGTTGCAATTGCAGTTTCTTCGCCAAAAGGATTAATGGTTCCTGTTATTCGAAATGCGGAACAAATGACCCTTGCTGAAATTGAAAGAGAGGTAAAAAGATTAGCGATAAGAGCGCGAGATGGTAAAATTACACCCGATGAAATGACTGGTGGAACTTTCACAATTACAAACGGTGGAGTGTTTGGTTCTATGATGTCAACGCCAATAATCAATCCTCCTCAATCTGCAATTTTAGGAATGCACAATATCGTGGAACGTCCAGTAGCAATTGATGGAAAAGTAGAAATTCGTCCAATGATGTATTTAGCACTTTCTTACGACCATCGTATTATCGATGGAAAAGAATCTGTTAGCTTCTTAGTTAAAGTTAAAGAAATGCTAGAGAATCCAGAAAGAATGATTTTCGGTGGTAAAGACCCTTATGAGGTGCTTTTAGGACTTTAATCGCTGAATAATTAATTTCATATAAAGGTCGTCTTGAGGCGACCTTTTTAGTTGATTAGTACTCAATTTCTAATTAAAATATTAATTTTGTATTAACTAAACAAAAAAAATGATTATACCTACCAATGATTTGGAGAATTTTCCAAACAAGATTTGGGTGCGCCTTTGCGTTGCTGAAAATTTTGAGTCGCTTAAAATAGAAGCCTTTGAAGGTAAAATAGACTCTTTAACAACATTATCTTCTTATTTTAAAACTTCTCATTGGGAGAAACTCATTAATCTCATTAAAGAAAATCAAATTTACCCTTTAGAACAAACGCTACTACTTCATTCGTCAAAACTGAAGAACGAGCGTTTTTTAGCTTATGTTTATTTCGAAACTCGAAAACAAATACAAATTACCATTCGAAATCTCGAAAATTTTATCACCCCAAAAAGAAGTCCTTATGAATTAACAATAGAAGAAAGTTCTAAACTATGGACCTTTGGGTTTTGGGAGTTTTATCCTACTACAGGTGAAGCACTTTGGTCTAGTAAAGTATTTGAAATCTTTGGTTACGATTTAGACACGGAACCAAGTTATGAAAATCTATTAAAAATTATTCACCCTGATGACCGTGCTGTTTTCGAACATGAGTTTAAAAATCATTTAATAAATAAGGTTCCCTTTGATCTAGAACACCGTATTATTCCTGTAGGAAAAGACCCTATATGGGTTAGATGTAGATGCACGACCAAGTTTGATGAGACAGGAAAACCAATCAATTCCTTTGGTATCACAGTGGACATTGATCACTACAAAAACACGGAACTTTCCCTTATTAAAGAGAAATCAGAGTTTGAGTTTTTGTTTAATAATATGAATCAGGGCGTTGTTTATCAAAACAAAGCTGGTGAAATAATACGTGCAAATAAAGCTGCCGAAAATTTATTAGGTTTAAGTATTGAACAATTACAGGGTAAAAAGTCGATAGACCCTGACTGGTATGCAATGAAAGCAGATGGCAGTCCGTTTCCAGGTGAAGAACATCCTGCTATGGTTTCTTTAAAAACGGGTGAATCAATTTATAATGTGGAGATGGGCGTGTATCATCCATTAAAAAAAGAGCATGTATGGATATTGGTTAGTGCACAACCCGAATTCCTCGGTGATGAGAAAGACCCTTATCGTGTTTTTACTTCATTTACAGACATTACAGAACTTAAAAAAAATCAAATAGCTTTAAAGCAAACTCAATCTGAATTAGATCAAAAAATCAAGGAACTAGAGACACAAAAGAATTTACAAAATTTACTTCTTTCTATATCTTCCAATTACATACTTTTTGACTCGAACGATTTTGAACGAAAAATCAACAATTCCCTCGCAGAATTAGGTGCATTTATAAAAGCCGATCGATTCTATATTTTTGAATATGACTACACCAATAAAGTGTGCAACAACACTTATGAATGGTGCGCTGAAGGTGTTCATCCTGAAATGGATAACTTACAAAATGTACCTTTTGAGTTGTTCCCCGAATGGCTCGAAAAACATGAAAAAGGTGAGAAATATGAAGTTCAAAATGTGCAATCCTTACCTGAGTCAAGTAATACATTTCAGCTACTGAATCCACAAGGAATCAAAAGCATTATTACATTACCCATTCTGCATCATAATAATTGTCTAGGATTTATTGGCTTGGACTTCGTAACTGACTACCATATTCCGGGCACAAATGAGAATGTATTACTGGATATATTTGCCAAACTAATTTCGAACGTATTTATTCAATTAGATAATCTAACAAAAGTAGAACGTTACAGTAAAATAGTAGAAAATAGTAAAAATGAAATTTATATTTTTGACTATCACAACTATAAATTTATCAATGCAAATAATGCTGCATTATCAAATATTGGCTATTCCTTTTCTGAACTTATAGAATTCACTCCTTGGGACATTAAACCAGAGTTTTCACAACAACAATTTGAGCTATTTATTCAACCATTAAAAAACAACGAGGTTCAGTCACTAAATTTTGTAACCTATCATAAACGAAAAGACGGATCCAAGTATCCTGTGAAAATTTCGCTGCGAAAACTTGAAATTGGCAACAAATTCATGTTTGTGGCCATCATAGAGGATATCACCAACGAATTTTTTGCAAACAAAGCACTAGAGGATAGTGAGAAAAGGTTTAGAAAAATATTTGAAGACAATGCCACTCCAATGCTACTTTATAGGCTAGATAGCTTAGAAATTCTTGATATGAATAAAGCTGCGTTGGAATTTTATGGAGTTCAAAAGAGTAACCTTGGAAATCTCCGTGTTTCTTCATTGACCTGTAATCAGGACGATTTGACCAAGAAAGTAATTCAGCTTAAAGAATTTGAACACTCAAAAATTGAAACTAAGCACAAAACGTTGGATAACCAAATTATTGATGTTGAAGTGTTTTCAACTTCTATCAATTATAATTATGGAGCTGTTGTACATGAAATCATTTTTGATATTTCACGAAGAAATAAATATTTTCAAACAATCGAAAGTCAAAATAAGCGTTTTAGAGAAATTGCTTGGATGCAATCACATGTTTTAAGGGCACCTATTGCACGAATTTTGGGGCTCATTATGTTATTAAAAGAAAACGGACTAAACAAAGATGAGTCAGATATGGCATTTCGTGAAATCGAAAATTCAGCAAAAGAGCTTGATCAAATCGTACATGAAATGAGCGCCATAACACAAAATAAAAAAGAAGATAATTAAGATGGAAAATACAAAAGTTCTACTCGCAGACGATGATAAGTTGATTCATTTTTTATTCAAAAAAATGACTAGCACCATTTCCTTTTACAGTCCTCTTTCTGTATTCAATGACGGAAAAGAGCTTTTAGATTATTTGGAAGACAAGGCAGAATCCGATGTCCGTTACCTCATCTTTTTAGATATCAATATGCCTGTTATGACTGGGTGGGAATTTCTGGAAAGCATTAAGAATAAACCAAAATTCTCCAATTTATCCATTGTCATGTTTTCTTCGTCTATAGACCAAGAAGACGTGAATAAGGCCTTTAGTTTTGACCATGTTTTTCACTTTGAATCGAAACCGATTAATCGAGAAAAATTGTTGGTCATTTGGGACAAATATCATGCTACTGTCAAATAAGCCTTTATTCTTATTATAAACTTTACTTTGGCAAAACTGACATTCTGACTTATTTGCTTCCTTCGGTTTTTGGTTCAGTTCTGATTTATAATTCACCGAACCGAAATACTAGGGTTATTGCTGCTTGATAAAATGCTTAGTTATAATACCGTCTGTTTTCTTGAAGCGCACATAATACATACCAGGCGCAAAATCCCTTACAGAAACAACAAATTGATTAGAGAAAATACGATTTTGATGAACAAGTTTTCCCTCAGCACTGTAAATTGCAATTTCCTCTAACTGTAAATTTTCAGTTGTTACATAAAGTTGATCATCTACAGGATTAGGAAACAAGGAAATACTGTTCGCTTCGTTTTCCGCTGTATTTAAAGGGAAACCAATCGCATTTGAAAAGTTAGAGCAACCATTTTCACCTGTAAATGAAACACTGTAAAAACCTGACATTGTAGGATAATATACTTGTTCCGTTGCCCCTGGAATAAGCACGTCGTTTCTATACCATTGTATTGAAGGTCCTGCTGTTGTTACCAAACTATTATTTACACGTGTAACAACTGGTTTTGGAGGCGATTCTCCTTCAATAACTAATAATGTATCAGAGAAAACACGACAGCCCTGTTCATCAATTCCCAGAACGAAATACGCCCCTGTATCTGCAATAGTAATGGTCGGTGTGGTTGCATCGTTTGACCATTGATGTGATGTTAGTGTTAAAGAAGGCCATAAAGTCGTAACACCTTGACATATATATGGATTGCCTAAAATATCAGGGTGTTTATTTGTATGAGCCAATAAATCAAATGAATTCAACCTTCCAAATCCGTAAGTGAAGTTTGGAACATTTCCAGTTAAATCATCAACTACCGATGTTTCTTTTAAACTCGTTTTAAAATCTTCCCAGTTGCTATTACGACATTTTTCAAGATAAAGAGCCGCAGATCCAGCAACGACAGGGGAAGCCATTGAAGTTCCTCCGTTTCGAATATGAAAACCACCAATTTCCGTATTATTGTTGCTTGCAGAATTATTAATCATTGCAAGTGGTCCAGCTGCAAGGGAAAGTTCACCTGTTGCAGTAACGTCAGGTTTTACAACACCCCTTCTTGTTGGTCCGCGACTCGAACCAGGGTTGATTTGACCTCTCGCTATTGCAGGATTACCAACTACTTCGTCTCCGTTCATATTTGTATAAGAAAGTCTATTTCGAACATTTCCAACAGAAACCACTTTCTCAGAACAATTCCAAGAAGAAACAATACTTTGCAACGAATCGGGGCGAGCATAATTTACAATAGGTGGGAACTCTTCAGGAGTTGGAATATCATCTACTATTTCGTTGTAGTTTAAAAACATGCCGCTCCAAAAGTCATAACTTCCTTGTCCAAAAGTGGAAAAACGATATAAATATTCAGTTGAATCAACTTTACTCAGATAAAGTTGAAGTTGAAAATTTGGTCCAACTATATTTCTGTATATTTCAATTGTGGCTAGTTGATTTCCAGAATGTCCATAAAGTGTATCTCTAAGCACGCCTCCCATATTTTGTAAAGGCTTTCTGAAAATGGTACTTCCTCTATCAGCATAAGAACCATCAGGTAGGTTTGCGCCAATGGAATATTCAAATTTTGCTTCAGATGTATCAGTCCATAAATCAAAAAAAACAGTGTTTGCCCCTAAATTACTATTCGGATTGTTTCGAAGCCAAACAAATGAAGTGTCCACAGGAGATACTTGATTATGCACGTGGTATTTATCCGCAGTTCCAGAGTTTCCAGCGGCACAAACTACAATTCTTCCATTTTTTTCAGATAAAAGTTGGTCAATGTACACACCCGCAGGGTCTTTAGCATCGTGACTACCTAGATATGCTCCTAAACTCAGATTGACTACCGCTGGCATGTTAAGACTGTCAGCGATTCTGAAAATAAAATCACAAGCATCTGCAATGGTTAACGTCCAATTGGGAAGACTAAAATTAGTTTTGACTGCAACAATACTCGCTTCGGGAGCAAAACCTTTGTTTTGTCCGTTTGCCAACCCATTACCAACAGCAATACCAGAAACAGTTGAGCCGTGACCCGGACTACCTTCGTTGCTTGTTATTGTTCCATCAATTATGTCTTGCCTTGTCCAAAGTTGTCCATAATTATAAGGCGAGGGCGAATTCGTTGGATTACCGATAGAGTGATCCCAATAAGTCAACAATCGTTTGCTGCCACTTGGTGAAATAAAGTCCGGATGATCGTGATCAATACCCGTATCTACTATACCAACTAAAATATTTCTTCCAGTATAGCTATCGGGGAGAGGTTGTTGTCCTTGGTGAACAGCATCAACGAAATGTAAGGCTCTAGAAGAATCGTCTAATAAATGTGGAGGAGCGTATTCGAAATAAAAATCATCTATTTGACCACCTCTAACAGACTCCATCATCCAGTTTGGATGAGCTTGAAAGAAAATCCATTCATCTGAAGAATATTTTATTTTAATTCCTTGGCTTTTTAATGTCTCTCGGTGCTGTTCAGTATTAGGTACTGCCATTGGAATAGTAGTGTGTTCTGGATTTTCAAGCACTTTTTGAAAACCAAATTTTTCTACCTGCGAAATACTAATTTCACTAAATAAGAAACATAAAAGGAATAGTGTAAGAAATTTTTGGTATGCCATTTGTAATTACAATTAACCTATAAAAAACATATTTACGTAAAACATGTACTAAAATTAGTTTAATTTGTCAAATTAACCAACTTTTGTGGTTTGTAAAAAGACATTTACTTAAAAATTATGAGAAAATTTATTTTAAAATTAATTCTACCAGCCCTTATCGGGGGTTATTTCAGTGGTGCAACCGCTCAGGTAGATAAAAACATTCTGAATTGGTATAATAACCATAAACAAGGAATGGGAACAGATAAGGCATTAAAGTCTTTGAAAAAGAAAAATCCAGAAACGGTAATCGTTGCGGTTATTGATTCAGGAATAGATGTTGAACACGAAGATTTACAAGGGAAAATCTGGGTAAATACTAAAGAAATTCCTGGCAACGGAATTGATGATGACGGAAATGGATATGTTGATGATATTCACGGATGGAACTTCCTCGGAAATTCAAACGGAGAAAACCAAGGTCCAGCGCGTTTAGAGGTAACTCGAATTTATGCTAATCTGAGAACAAAATTTGCAGATGTTGCTGAAGAAGATGTTGCAGATGCTGATAGAAAAGATTTTGAACTTTATTTAGAAGTTAAAGAAGAAGTCGAGAGTAACAGAAAGCAATACGAACAAATTATTGAGCAAACTAAGCAGTTCAAAACGCAAATGTTACCAATGTTACCTAAAATGATTGGTAATATTATCGGAAAAGAAGATTTTACAGAAAAAGACCTTCGTAAATGGAAACCAGAAGATGCACAAGGAAAGCAAATGAAGCAAATTGCTAAAGCTTTATTATCTGGTGAATTAACAGAAGAGGCTATTGATAGACAAATAGATCAAATTCAGTCTATGATAGACCATCATTACAATCCTGATTACGATGATAGAAGTCTTATCGGTGACGACTACCTAGATATGACTCAAGTTAATTATGGTAACAACGATGTGACAGGACCTGATGCGATGCATGGAACACATGTTGGAGGAATTATTGGAGCAATCCGTGGTAACAAATTAGGTGGAGACGGTGTTGCTGATAATGTTTTATTAATGTCACTTCGTGCAGTGCCAGATGGAGATGAATTTGATAAAGATATTGCATTAGCAATTCGTTATGCAGTAGATAATGGCGCGAAAATCATCAATGCTTCATTTGGTAAAGCATATTCGCAATTGCCTCAAGAATTATATGATGCATTGAGATATGCAGAGGAGAATGACGTGTTATTTGTTCATGCAGCTGGAAACTCTGCGTTAGATTTGCACGAAAACCCTAATTATCCGGTAAACATGTTCTCGTTCCAAGATAAACCATTTACTAATTATTTATCAATCGGTGCATCTACAAGAGTTCATGAAGAAGAACTGCCTGCTTCTTTCTCTAATTATGGTCAAACGAAAGTAGATGTTTTTGCTCCAGGTTTTGAGATATATAGCACTGTTCCAGGAAATAAATACGAAAAACAACAAGGAACTTCTATGGCTGCACCAATGGTTTCTGGTGTTGCTGCAATATTAAAAGGATACTTCCCTGAGTTTACAATGGCTGAAATTCGTCAAATAATCTTAGACTCTGTTACGGATTTTTCTGAAACAGATCAAACTAAACCAGGAACTGAAGAATTAGTGAAGTTTGGTATTCTTTCAGCAACCGGTGGAGTTGTGAATGTTCGTCAAGCAGTAAAACTTGCTCAAGAACGAAGCAAAGCAAATTAGTTGTTGTAAATCTTTTAGATGATAGAATTCTATTGAGTTCACTTAAAGAATGCAATATACACAATAGTCAAAAGGGTGGGTTTGTTAATTCAAATCCGCCTTTTTTAGTTTGTATTATTTATCTAGGTTACCGTTCTAAGTTGCAAAACTGTCCAAAAATCCGAGATTTTCCGTCAAGCAGGGGAAGTATTTCCATTTGCGCAACTAAAATTTGAACACAAAAAAACCACTCCGTTTCCGAAGTGGTTTAAAACTTATAATAACCTGATTTAAGTGGGGTATTATAATTTTCTTTCTTATCTAACTATGAATGGTTCAAAGATATGTCAATCAAAAGAAACTTTTTTTGAATTTTCACGAAACCATCAATTTATTACATGAAACTACAGTTTTTTTTCATGAAGCATTTTCCTAAGAAAATTTAACATTGGATAATAGTAGTAGAAAGAATGTTAAATCCTATCAAAAAAGTAATTTGGTTAAGGGATGCGCCTTTATATTTTTTTGAAGATGGAGTGAACTGAAATTCGCTAATAATGGCAAGAAAAAGCACCGCTTTTGATAAC
>SKGS01000221.1 GCA_007117355.1 Lishizhenia sp.
TTAAATGTTGAAGCAACACGTCCTGAAATACCAATTGAAGTAGATAGAGAACAAGTTCGAAGACTCAATGCTTCTACAAGTCAAGTAGGTATGGCCATTAGAACAGCTCTTTTAGGGCAAGATGTTGGAACATATACGCTCAACGAGGAAAATTACGATATTGTAATCCGTTTTCAAAACCAAGATAGAAACGATTTAAATGCCTTGTTAGACCAAAAGTTAATGTTCAGAAATAACACAGGTCAATTACTGAGCATTCCGATTCGAAGTGTAGTAAAAGCACCTCAAGAAAACATCTCTTATACTGGTGTGGACAGAAAAAACCAAACGGCTATGGTTGTAATAAGCTCTGATGTTTCTGAAGGTTATAATGCAAATGAAGTAGTTGCAGAGCTAAAAGAACGAATGTTAGATTACGAAGACAGAGAATTACTTACCGATGGTGTATCGTACAAGTTTACTGGTCAACAAGAAGAGCAGGCAACTGAAATGGAGTTTTTAAGTAGTGCACTCTTAATTGCGGTGTTTTTGATTTTATTAATCATTGTTACACAGTTTAACTCCTACTCTACTCCTGCCATAATTTTGTTTGCTGTAATTCTTTCCTTTATTGGTGTGTTTTTAGGATTGGTTCTCAGCGGTCAAACTTTCGTAATTATAATGACAATGATAGGTATTATATCACTTGCAGGAGTAGTAGTAAACAACGCCATAGTCCTTATTGACTATACCAACCTCATTCGAAAAGAAAAACGAGATGAGCTTGGTCTTTCTGAGGACGAACTACTTCCAGATGAAGATGTTGTTGCTGCAACCATCAAAGGAGGAGAAACTCGACTTCGCCCCGTACTCTTAACGGCAATTACAACAGTGCTAGGCTTGATGCCTCTTGCTATTGGTTTAAATATTGACTTCGTAGGATTAATAACCAAATACGATGCAAATATATTCTTCGGTGGAGATAACAACATGTTCTTCTCTCCTATGGCTTGGACGATTATTTATGGATTAACGTTCGCAACGTTTTTAACTTTGGTTATTGTTCCTGCGATGTATTTATCGTTATATCGTTTCAAGGTTTGGCTGTATAATGCTTTGGGCTGGAAGTTAAAATCCAATATTTAAACATTTGAAGAAATCAGTTTACTAAACAAGTGAGCTACTTTATTAATTTTGCATTTCTAAGCATTTTGGAAACATGAATCAATTTAAACGCGTTTCATTTTATACACTTGGATGTAAACTGAATTTTTCAGAAACGAGTACTATTGCTCGAGATTTTGAAAATGCAGGATACGAAAAAGTAGCTTTTGAAGAACTAGCAGACGTTGTTGTTATTAACACTTGTTCTGTTACGGAAAATGCAGATAAAAAATGTAAACAACTAGTAAAGCGTGCTAAAAAAAGCAATCCTGATTCCTACGTTATTATTATTGGTTGTTATGCTCAATTGAAGCCAACAGAAATAAGTCAAATGAATGGTGTAAACCTTGTCCTTGGCGCAAATGAGAAGTTCAATATTATTGAAAATTTAGAAAAAAATCATGAAGCAGAGGATGTAATTGTTTCTAACGAAAATATTAAAACTGTCACCGATTTTATCCCTTCTTTTTCTATTGGAGACAGAACTCGATCATTTCTAAAAATTCAAGATGGGTGCGATTACTTTTGTTCTTTTTGTACTATTCCTTTGGCTAGAGGAAAAAGTAGAAATGCATCCATAAAAGAAACAGTTAACGAAGCAAAAAAAATCGCAGATACAGCAATTAAAGAAATCGTTATTACTGGTGTAAATATTGGTGATTTTGGACAAGGAGGAGAAGAAAACTTCTTTCAGTTAATCAAAGAATTAGATAAAATCGAAGGAATTGACCGTTACAGAATATCAAGTATTGAACCTAATTTATTGGATGATGATATTATTTCATTTTGCTTAAACGAATCCAAAAAATTTGTACCACATTTTCATATACCTCTTCAATCAGGCAGCGACAATATGCTAAAAGCAATGCGCAGAAAATACGACTCTGAGCTTTACCAAAATCGCATAGCAAAAATTAAATCCATCAACCCAAACACGTGCATAGGTGTAGATGTTATTGTTGGTTTTCCGGGAGAAACGGATGAAGAATTCATGAAAACTTACACTTTCCTAAGAGACCTAGACATTTCTTATTTGCACGTTTTCACCTATTCAGAAAGAGCAAACACCACTGCAAAAAAAATGCCTAATTCTGTTCCTATGAATGTCCGTAAAGACCGAAGTAAAATGCTTCACATACTATCTGATAAAAAGAAAAGAGCTTTCTACGAAAGTCAAATAGGAAAATCGGGGCTAGTCTTGTGGGAAAGTGAAAATCATGATGGTTTTATGCATGGTTTTTCTGAAAACTATATAAAAGTCGTTAAGCCCTATTGCGAAGACTCTGAAAATACTTTGCAAAACGTCACTTACGATACAGTCAATGTTGATGGATTGATGATGGTTAGCTAAACTTGAGTCATTTTTGACTTAAAATATTTTAATTTCAATTGTCTTATTTCCGACTGTCAAATATTTAGAAAAAGTCTTCTTCGTACAAGAAGACAATCTCCATTCAAACAGAATACACACTTTTCTAACATAATTTAAGTTATTTACACGACAATTTATTTAACTTTATAGTCTATTATTCGGTATCTTTATTTAGTTACTTGAAATTTAGATTGAATTAAAGAACACAATACTACTATGAAGTTATTAATCATATTATTACTAATTTTTACTACACAAATCTCATATGCCCAACTCGTTGTTAACGCTAGTAACAATGGAAATGACTTAGTTAATGCAATTGTTGGAGATGGCGTTACAATTTCTAATGTAACCATGAACTGTCCTACAAATGCAGCGGGAACTTTTACTGGGGGTACAGGAAACCTTCAAATCCCTGAAGGAATTGTTCTTACAACAGGTCAAGTAAGTTCTATTCCAGGACCAGCTAGTAACCTTGCTAGTACTAATAATAATGGACCCGGTCATCCGCTTCTAGGAGGGAATTCTTTTGATGCATGTGAATTAACTTTCACAATTGTTCCGACTTGTGAATTCTTAAGTATAGCATTTGTATTTGGCTCAGAAGAGTACCCCGATTATGTTGGAACTGAATTCAACGATGGTTTTGGGTTTTATGTAACAGGCCCTAATCCAAATGGAGGAAATTATACCAATTATAATATGGCGAGAATACCAGGGACTAATATTCCGATAACTATAAATAATGTTAA
>SKGS01000199.1 GCA_007117355.1 Lishizhenia sp.
GCCATTTTTAGAAAAGCAATCGCATTTTCTGTTGCGTAATTAGCAGCGTTTAAATTGGTTTTCGCTTGAACTAAAGCGTATTCTATCTGATCCACATCTTCTTGAGCAATCAAACCTAATTCAAAAAGACTTTGCTGCTTTGTCAGAAGTGATTCTGTGCTTTCTACCAATGAATCCAGAAACAATTTATTTTCTTTACTCACAAGTGCTAATTCGTAGGCTTGCGTTACATCAAATAAAACTTCTTGTTGACTTTTGGCAATGTTATCTTCAACAAATTTCTTGTAAAAACGTGATACTTGTAGTCCTACAATGTACGAACCATCAAATAACAACTGGTTTACTGTTACCCCCGCACTTGCCACGTAATCTGTTCCTGCGCGAAAAGTAACCAATGTTCCGGGAGGTTCACCAATAAATACACCATCGACTGCCTGCACTGGTATTGACAAGAAATTTTGAAAATTAAAGTCAGTATTTACCTGTGGTAAACCGATTGCTCTTGTTTCAATTACCTTTTGTTTAGCATCTTCAAAATCAAGTTCTGCGCGTTTTATTTTTTCTACGTTTTCCAGTGCATAGGATTGTGCTTCAAACAAGGAGAATTCTTGTGCAAAAACAGTATTTATGCAAATGAAAAACAGCCAAATCCAACGATGATTAATATCCATTTGGTTTAAATTTTAGTTTCTAAATTAATACGTTGTTTTAAATAATTAATTCCTTTATCGTTTGCTAATCCTCTGATTAAAAAGCGAATTATTTCAATAAAAACTTCACTTACAGATTTGTCCGGATTAGTATTGTTAATTTCATCAAAAACCGAATCAAAAGTTGTGATGTAAACCATCGCAATTATTTGGGCATCAATGTTTTCTCTGTAAATCCCTTCTTTTATTCCTCTTTCAATGTTTTGCGTAATTTGACCCTTTACAAAATCTTTTTTGTGATTTTCCATGATATCCCAAGCGTCTTTATGATACTTTTTCAGGTCGAAGAAAACAGAGGTATGAAGTGACCCAAATTGTTCTTGTATGGATTTGGAAATTTGGATCAGTTCATCAATAGCATTTTCTGATTTATCCAGGGTTTCGGAACTCAATAAAATATCATTGTCAATTTTTCGTCGAACAACAGCCCGGACTAGCGCTTTTTTATCTTCAAAATATTTATAAATTGTTTTTTTAGAGATGCTTAATTCTCTAGCAAGGTCATCCATCGTTACCGCCTTTACGCCGTATCTGAGGAATACTTTCGCTGATTTATCTAATATTTCTAATTCTTTTTCTGACATTGCGCGTGCAAAATTACAGCTTTAAACACAATGGAAACGAAAAAGTTTAAAAAAGTTTCCAGCGGTAACAATTATTTAATAAGTGAGTAGAAATATGGTTTAGTTTAAATCAGCTTTTCTTAGCATTTCGACATGTGGAATGCCATCTTCTAAATATTCTTTTCCGGTGGAAACAAATCCATGACGTTCGTACAGTTCTTTGATAGCAATTTGTGCAGAAAGTTTAATGTCAATTTCTCCAAAAGTTTTTGATGAAAACGTTAAAGCTCGACGCATAAGTTCGTCACCGATTCCTTTACCTCTTATTTTGGGGTGTAAAACTATCCTTCCAAAAGCCAATTCAGGGTAGGAGAGACCAGGCGGGAGAATACGCATGGTCGCCAATGTTTCTTTATGTTCATTATTACAGATGAGGTGAAAACAATCACTGTCTTTACCATCTAAATCTTGGTAAGGACAATTTTGTTCCACAACAAACACCTCACAACGCAGCGCCAAGATAGCATAAAGCTTCGAGGTGGTGAGTTCGTCAAAAGATTTAAACTCCCAATTAAGAAGCATCACGTTTGAATAACGCCAACATTGTAAGGACGTTCCGCAGGCTTATTATTTGCCATTTCAATTCCCATACTAATAACTTTTCGAGTATCGACTGGGTCAATTATGGCATCCACCCAAATGCGAGAAGCAGCATAATAAGGACTTATTTGTTCGTCGTATCTATTCTTAATTTTGTCGTAAAGTTCTTTTTCACGTTCAGGAGTTATTTCTTCTCCTTTTGATTTTAGTGAGGCAACTTCAATTTGCAACAATGTTTTTGCAGCAGAAGCACCACTCATTACTGCTAATTCGGCAGTTGGCCACGCAACAATTAATCGTGGGTCGTATGCTTTTCCGCACATAGCATAATTTCCAGCGCCATAGGAATTTCCGACAACAACTGTGAATTTAGGAACAACAGAGTTAGCCATTGCATTTACCATTTTTGCCCCGTCTTTTATGATTCCTCCATGTTCACTTTTGGAACCGACCATAAATCCAGAAACATCTTGAATAAACACCAAAGGAATATTTTTCTGATTACAGTTCATGATAAACCGAGCAGCTTTATCAGCGGAATCGGAATAGATTACACCCCCAAATTGCATTTCGCCTTTAGCAGTTTTCGATATAGACCTCTGATTTGCGACAATACCAACACTCCAGCCATTAATTCGTGCATACGCCGTAACTATAGTTTTTCCGTAATCGCCTTTGTATTCTGTGAATTTTGAATCATCCACTAAGCACTTGATGATGTCTTTTACATTATATGGTTTTGCTCTATCCTTTGGAAGAATACCATACATTTCTTTTGGGTCTTTTTTCGGAGCTACAGCTTCTTTCTTATCGAATCCTGCGTTTTTTGGAGCACCAATTTTATCCATTAATTCTCGAATCGTAGCTAAACACTCTTCATCGTTTTCAGATTTGTAGTCACAAACTCCAGAAATTTCAGTATGTGTAGTAGCACCTCCGAGTGTTTCATTGTCGATAGACTCACCGATTGCAGCTTTCACTAAATAAGAACCTGCCAAAAAGATTGTTCCTGTTTTATTTACAATTAAGCTTTCATCGGACATAATTGGCAAATAAGCACCGCCTGCAACACAACTTCCCATTACCGCTGCTATTTGTGGAATACCTCTAGAGCTCATAATGGCATTATTTCTAAATATTCGGCCAAAATGTTCTTTATCCGGAAAAATCTCATCTTGCATTGGCAAGAAAACACCTGCTGAATCGACAAGGTAAATTATCGGCAAATTGTTCTCCATTGCAATTTCTTGTGCACGGAGGTTTTTCTTTCCGGTTATGGGAAACCATGCGCCAGCCTTAACCGTTGCGTCATTTGCTACTACGATACATTGCTTTCCAGAAACATAGCCAATCACAATTACCACTCCACCGGAAGGACAACCACC
>SKGS01000238.1 GCA_007117355.1 Lishizhenia sp.
CAACCTATTCCTGGAATAACATTAGACCCAAGCAATGGAACGGTTGAGATGAATGTAGGTCAGCAAGGAAACTTTATAGTAGTTGTACTAATTGAAGAATTTGATGATGATGGTAACGTCATTAGTTCTACTAATTTTGATTTTCAAGTTACTGCTATTGTTTGTCAGAACGATGCTCCTGGAGGAGATGTGACTGGAATAGAAAACCCGACAGGTAATATTGAACAAGTCTCACCTAATGAAATTAATGTATGTTTTGGTGAAGAAGTCTGCTTCGATGTTACGTTTACTGATGATGACCCAGATGATGAACTTACAGTAACTTCCAATTTGAATAGTGGATTTCCAAATGGCACATTGACGAGTGTAGGAACTAACCCAATCACATCTACGGTTTGTTTTGAAGCAGGTAATATTGAACAATCTAATAATATTACATTTTTGATTCAAGATGATGCCTGTCCTATAGTTGGTCAGAACAATTATACTGTAGTAGTTAATACTATTGAATGTATAACTTGTCAAGTTAATATTAATGCCGAGATAGTTTCTTGCGATTCTAATCCAGGTCTAATATTTGAAGTGGAAGGAACAGCCAATTTAAATAATATGCCGAGTGATGGGCAACTGGTTATTGAAAATTGTTTTGGGGAACAAGTTGTTTTCGATGCTCCTTTTAGTAGCTCATACAATTTTTCTTTTTCAAATGTCCCAGGAAACGGACAGAACTGTCCTGTTACTGCAACTTTTGTAAATGCAACTGAATGTGAGGCGCAAAATATTTTCAACTTGGATTTGTCTTCTGGAGGATTTATTGATGCAGGACCAGATGTTGAAGTATGTCAGGGTGAAACAGTAGTTCTGCAAGTTCAAACTGATTTAGCTTCTTATTCTTGGTCTCCAAATATTCAATCTGGTGTTGCTTTTTCTCCTCCAGTTGGAACGAATACATACACAGCTTCAGGTGTAAATTCAGAAGGTTGTCCTGTGGTTGATGAGGTTGTTGTAACTGTCCATCCTAATCCAACAGTTTCTGCGGGAACTGATGTGAACGCATGTGAAGGGGATCAAGTTACTTTATCAGGTTCAGGAGCTGCAACGTACTCATGGACTGGGGGGATTCAAAATGGCATTCCGTTTACTCCATCTGGTTCATCTACTTATACTGTTACAGGAACAACTGCTCAAGGGTGTGTGGGAACGGATCAAGTTACGGTGACTTTAGGTTCAGGGGCTAATAGCGTGATATTTGGTAGGAACTTTCAAGGTTGTCAGCCATTGGAAGTTGAGCTCAATAATATAATGGCAGACGCCAATTCTACTTGTACATGGACTTTCAGTAATGGTGGACAAGTTACAGGATGCGAGACTACATTTTTGTTCAATACGCCAGGCTGCTATGATGTAACGCTTACCACTGTTTCTTCATCAGGTTGTGAAAGTGTAGCAACAGCCGAGCAGGTGATTTGTGTTTACGCTAACCCTGTTGCGGATTTTGACGTGAGCCCAGAAGAGATAACTAATATTTTTAATCAAGCAAATTTCAATAATAATAGTACAGGAGCATCAGAATTTATTTGGGATTTTGGTGACGGTAGCCCTGAAGTTTCTACAACAAACCCTGTTCATCAATACCCACCAGAGTCTGGCTCTTATGTTGTTAATTTAACAGCAGTTTCAGAAGAAGGATGTGAGAATGTTTTTACACGATTGATTAGAGTTATTGAAGAAGTTGTTTTGTATGTGCCAAATGCTTTCACGCCAGACAATGATTTGTTTAATGAAGTTTTTCAACCAGTTTTCACTTCTGGATTTGACCCTATGGATTACCAATTACTAATTTTTAATCGTTGGGGAGAAGTGATGTTTGAATCTTTTGACGCAAGCGTAGGTTGGGACGGAACTTATGGTGGAAAAATTGTTCCTGACGGTACTTATATCTGGAAGATAACCTTTGGTTCGAAAGATTTTGACAAGCGACAAGTTAAAACTGGTCATGTGACATTGATTAGATAGTCATTTTTGACTAATATTAATGTTATTTTAAGTTTTTTTAAGCCCTTTTTTTAAAAGCTTTGCTTTTTAAGTTTAATGTTAACTATTTTCGGTTTATGTTAATAGGTTTAATATATAGTTAATAAATGCGTAATATTAAGTTAACCTACTCACTTGTCAAATAGATAAACGCAATTGTTAATGGGTTTACTTTCTTTGAAGAAATTAAATTTCATTATGATACCTCGTTTATACTTAAACTACTTAATTTTTGGTGTATTACTTATTATGTTACCAAAAGTTTCTTTTCAACAAACTGTTGCAATTAATGAAGTGGTGGCATCAAATGCTACGACTATTGCGGATGAAGATGGTGATTACCCTGACTGGATAGAACTGTACAATTATGGCACTTCTCCAGTTAATTTGGGAGGGTTCGGTTTGTCGGATAATGAAGACCAACCATTCAAGTGGACTTTGCCAAGTGTTATTTTACAACCTAACCAGTTTCTAATCGTTTGGGCGTCTGGTAAAAATAGAATAACAATTGGTCAACCTTTACATACAAATTACAGTATTAGTTCGAGTGGTGAACCAATAATCTTAACACGTTTTGATGGAGAATTGATTAGTAATGCCCCAAGTGTAGAATTAGTAAGTGACGTTTCTATAGGTCGGCAGCCAGATGGTACAGGAGATTGGTTGTTTTTTTTAGAGCCAACACCCGGTGAACCTAATACAGGAGTAGGTATTGAAGAGCTAATTGCTCCGCCTACATTTTCTCATGAATCAGGTTATTTTAATACTCCATTTGAACTAACTATTTCTCATAGTAATCCCGATGCAATAATTATTTATACCACTGATGGTTCAGAACCTGATATTGAAAATTTAGAAGGAACGGTATATGAATATAAAAATGAATACCCAATTCAAACGAATGCAGAGCCTTTTCCAGCATTGATTGATTCGTTTATTTCTAAACAATACGACGGTTCGTTTTTCATGCAGGACCCTTCTGGATTTCAAGATAAGTTTACTCATAAGAACACTCGACAGCATATTCAACACATTCCAGAAAATCCAGTTCGAAAACTTAATATAATCAAAGCAAGAGCTTACGTGAATGGGTTTCCGTCTCAGGTTGTAGCGCGAAATTATTTTGTTTGGCCACTTGGAAATCCTTATGATTTACCAGTCATTTCTATACAAACACAAGAGAATTATATGTTTGATTATGAAAATGGTGTTTATACGGCAGGAATTGATTTTGATACTTGGAGAGCAAACTCCCCTAATAATAATCAATATTGGCGTTCAAATTGGAATAATTATTGGAGAAGAGGAGCAGAGTGGGAGTACCCTTGTCATGTAGAAATATTTGAACCTATTAATTTTGATAAAATTTTAAGTACTGGAGCGGGTTGGAGAATACATGGAAATAACTCTAGAAATAGAGTGTTGAAAAATTTGAGACTATATGCAAGAGGTATGTATGGACAAAATATATTTGTATATAATCCATTTGAACAACCTATTTTTGATGCGCCAAATCAAAATTCTGACAGATATAATCGTATGCTACTAAGAGGTGACGGTTCTGGTGGATCAATTGCATATGATGTTGTAATGAACAGATTATTGCCAGAAGTATATAATGGTGTTTCGAGGATTAGACCTGCAATTCATTTTATAAACGGAGAATATTGGGGGTTAACTTCGATACGCGATAGAATGGATGTTCATCATTATGAACTTAATTTTGGTATAGATCGTAATAACTTTGCTCAAATAGACTGCAAAGGGAGCAATTGTGCAACCAATAGTGGAACTAGCGCAGATAACTCAGATTATAGTAGTTTAAGAAATTACATAAGAGACAATGACATGGTGGACCAAGCTCATTTCGATTCTGTTGAAAAGCGATTAGACATGACATCTTTTATTGATCACATGGTACTTCAAATTTATTCAGCAGACGATAGTTATGAACGTTATTTCTGGAAAGCCCGTACTCCTGTAAACGACGGTTATGGTGATGGTAGGTGGAGAGTGAGCACTCAGGATTTTGAAGCTTCACTCAAAACTAATACCAATTGGGTTGAGTATATGGCAAATACTAGTTCATCATCCAATGAGTCTATTCATGGAAACCTAATAGCCAACGATGGCTACAAGAATAATTTTCTCACGCGATTTGCTGATATGCTAAATTCTACTATGGCTAGTCATAGAGTAGTTCAGCTTGTTAATCGAACCTTTGAAGAAGTAGAACCTTATATAGCAGATGATTTACATCGCTCCCCGAGAAGTGATTTTTACACTAATTCGGATAAACAAAATCTATTAGGGTTTGCAGATGCTAGACCAAATCAGGTCAGAGAGGAGTTAGCTGAGTTTTTTGGAATTGAAGCTATTGTGGATATAACTGTTGAAATTTCGGATAATGAAGCAGGAGAGATAAAATGGAACACTATTAATTTAGATTCTAGTATTCCTGGTATTCCTGAAAGTCCATTTCCTTGGGTAGGGAAATATTTTGAAGGTATTCCAATAACAGCTACTGCAAAAGCTAATCCTGGTTATACTTTTTCGCATTGGTCGGGTGATGTTTCTAGTACAGACGCTACCATAACTTTTACACCAAATGGAAATATGGAAGTAAAAGCAAATTTTGACCCGATAGTTTATGATAAAGAATTAATTTATTTTTGGTTATTGGATGGTGAGATACCGAACAATACTCCTTTAGAGAGACTTGATGCAACCTATGCAGTCAATAATCTTGAGGCGGCAATAACTTACAGCTCATGTTTGGACGGTTATCCATTTAACGAAAGCCACGTAAACTGGAGAAAAGCTTCTATGGAAAGAAGAAATGCGCCTACGCCAATCAATTATCGTCCTGTTGCAAATAATCAATTGCCTTATGATGGCAGTGAAATGCGCGGAATACAAATTAGACAACCGTTTCGAAATGATAATTTGGAAAACGTAATGGTACTAGAGTTTCCAACTACTGGATATCGTAATATTGAACTAACATTAGCTATTGAATCAGATGGAGCTGCTCAGTCTTTGTTGATAGATTATTGGAATGGCTCTAGTTGGTCCACTAGCGAACTCGAACAATCTACTTTTTTAATCGGTTCTAGTTATGCATTAATTTCATGCGATTTTTCAGAGGTAGAAGAAGCAAATGATAATGAAGAATTTCAAATTAGATTAAGATTTGACGGAGAAAACATGTTTTCTGATGATGGATTAAGAGCGCACTTTAATAATATTGCAATCGAAGGCGAAAAACTTTTAAGCACAACCAAAATTAATAAAGTTGATGTGTTTAAGGCTTATCCAAACCCAACAAATTCTAAATTCGTAATTGAGTCAAGTGAACCAGTTCAATCGTTTTATATTTACAATATTTACGGTCAGTTGGTAGAAGTTTTGAACCCAAAAAGTACGCTTTTTGAAGTGGATTTGTCTAGGCAACCTAAAGGAATTTATGTTTGTCGCTCGAATTGGGAAGGTCACTCAGAAACGATTAGGATAATAAAGCAATAGTATTGTTAAATCTGATTTCGGATAATTCTACCTTAGAGTTAAGTTTGAAATCAGATTTATTTTTATAAAATTTTCTGCTTATCCATTAGATAATGAAAACGTAAGGTATAAATATACCATTATCTTTGTGCAAACATTTAGAACATGATACCATTTTCTCCGCCAAGGATAGACGATAAAATAATAGAAGAAGTAACTGCCGTTTTAAAAAGTGGTTGGATTACAACTGGCCCAAGAACCAAACAATTTGAAAAAGATTTAACACGGTATTGCGGTAATAAATCAACTGTATGTGTTAATTCTTGGACTATGGGAATGCAAGTTTTTCTTCATTGGTGGGGTATTGGTGCTGGCGATGAGGTTATATTACCTGCTTACACTTATTGCGCCTCAGGAAATGTCGTCTTGCATTCAGGGGCAAAGTTGATAATGGTAGATTGTAACTCTGACGATTTTAATTTAAACATAAAGGCTGTTGAAGCGGCAATTACAGAAAAAACGAAAGCTATTATTCCCGTAGATATAGGCGGTTGGCCTTGTGACTATGATGAATTGTATAAAATTGTTGAAGCTAAAAAACATTTGTTTCGACCATCAAATGAAAATCAAGAAAAATTAGGAAGAATTCTTATTCTTGCAGATGCAGCACATTCTTTAGGTGCAAGTTATAAAAACTTACGAGTTGGTTCAATTGCTGATGTTACGGTTTTTTCATTTCATGCGGTTAAAAACCTAACCACTGCGGAAGGTGGAGCTATTTGTTTTAATCTTCCTGATGATTTTGACCACGATTTGATTTACAAAGAATTTTGCATAAAAACACTACATGGTCAGTCGAAGGATGCGCTTGCGAAAACACAGAAGGGAGCTTGGAAATACGATGTTGAAGAGCCAGGCTTTAAATGCAATATGACCGATGTTCAAGCAGCTATTGGATTGATAGAATTACAGCGATATGAAGAAAATTTAGAAAGACGAAAGGCTATATTTCATTCGTATCAAAGCACTTTTGAATCTAAGAGTTGGGCTTGGCTTCCTATGTTTAAGAATGAGAAAAAAGAATCCTCTTATCACTTATTTCAATTGAGAATTAATAATTGTTCTGAGCAACAAAGGGACGCTATTATTCAATTGATTTCAGACAAAGATGTTAGTGTAAATGTTCATTTTCAGCCTTTACCTTTACTTACAGCTTACAAAAAAAGAGGATTTGCTATTAGCGACTTTCCTAATTCAGTTTCACTTTATTCGAATGAAATATCATTACCTGTTTATTTTGATTTAACGGACGACCAAGTAAATTCAGTTATAAATGCTGTGATAGAATCGGTAGAAACGGTATTGAATCTATAAATATGATTTAACAATGATAAAACGTCTGTTTGATATTCTCTTTTCTCTGGTAGTTCTAATTATTTTTCTTCCATTTGGAGTTGTAATATCGCTGCTTATTCTTTCAACGAGTAGAGGAGGGGTTTTTTACAGGCAAGTACGAGTAGGAAAAGAAGGGAAATTGTTTAAGTTGTTTAAGTTTAGAACAATGCGAACAAATGCAGACAAAACTGGTAAGCTGACCATTGGTATGAAAGACCCGAGAATAACAACTATTGGTTATTTTTTGAGAAAATATAAAATAGATGAGTTTCCTCAGTTCATAAATGTTTTGCTTGGAGACATGAGTGTTGTTGGCCCAAGACCAGAGGTAAAGGAATATACGAATTTATATACAGAAAATCAGCGAAAAGTACTAGCTGTAAAACCGGGAATTACGGATTATGCGTCGTTAGAATACTTTGACGAAAATCGTTTATTAGGTGAAAGCGAAAACCCTAAAAAAACATATATAGAAGAAATAATGCCTGCAAAGTTAGAATTGAATCAAAAATACATTTCAAAACCCACTATTAGGAATGATTTGAAAATAATTTGGCTCACAGTTAAAAAGGTTGTTGGGGGATGATAGTTTTCATAGAATTGATGCCCGTAATATCACATACAATAAGGTTATAAGAAATTTTGAGAAGACGAGAAATACAATTCATTTCATCATTGAAAATGTGCGTTGAATAATTTCCTTAGTTTTGTATTCAATACATTAAACTCTAATGAAGCAAATAACTACAGTTTTAAAGTTCCTTATTCCTCTTGCATTAGGGTTTTATCTATTATGGCATTTTTATACTGCAATGGATGAGCCAACGAAAGAGGTGTTTTTTAGAGGAATTCGAGAGGCGAATTATTTTTGGATTAGTCTTTCATTGATTTTGGGTTGGTTTTCTCATTTGGCAAGAGCTTACAGATGGAAGTATTTACTAGAACCACTTGGTTTACGACCTTCTTTCTGGCATCGGTACCACGCTTTGATGGTTGGTTATTTGATAAATCTAGCCATCCCAAGAGCAGGAGAAGCAACACGAGCAGCACTATTATATAGAACGGACAAAATACCTTTCTCAAAGAGTTTTGGTACAATAATCGGCGAAAGAGTTTTTGACCTAGTTATGCTTGGATTGATTCTTTTACTAGCGTTTTCGTTAAATTTTGAAGATATCTTGAGCATTAGAGACTTAATTAGGCCTCAAGAAGATGGCAATAGTGGAGGGATAAACTGGTTATTTTGGATTTTACTTTTGATAGGTTTTGGTTTTTTTATTTTCCTCGTTTCATACTTTAAGGTTAAAAAATTTAGAACCAAGATTAACATTTTTATTCGGGAAATTATGTCAGGTGTTTTTTCCATATTTAAAACAAAAGACCCTTTCGGATTTATCTTTTTTACATTATTAATTTGGTTTCTTTACATTCTCTATTTTGGTATTTGTTTTTATGCATTTGACGCAACCAAAACATTTTCATTTGGTGGTATTTTGATTGGGTTTATAGCTGGTACATTTGGGGTGATGTTTACTAATGGTGGAATAGGGGCTTATCCTTATCTTGTGGGGTTGGTTGTTGCATTTTATATTGGCGATCAAATGGAGTCTCAAGAAATGGCTACGGGCATTGGAAAGGCACTTGGAATGATTATTTGGTCAACACAGACTATTGGAATGATAATTTTGGGATTTATTTCCTTTATTCTTCTACCTAGAAATTTTGAAAAAGAAAAGAGCAATGGAGCATTGGAAAAAAATATTGAATAAAATTGTTTCTTTAGAAAAAGCGATTGAACTTTCAAAAGGACTTAAAACCAATCAGAAAAAGATTGTATTCACAAATGGTTGTTTTGACATTCTTCATCAAGGTCACGTTACCTACTTGGCTAAAGCAGCAGATTACGGAGATTCATTGGTGGTTGGGTTAAATTCAGACGCTAGTGTTAGGAGATTAGGGAAAGGTGAAGAACGCCCAATAAATAAGGAAGAATCAAGGGCTTTGGTGCTCGCATCATTAGGGTTCGTGGATTATGTGATTATTTTTGACCAAGACACACCTCTTAATCTGTTAGAAGCAATTCGGCCGGATGTACTTGTAAAAGGAGGGGATTATGTCGCTAGTGAAGAGAATGTAAACTCCTCTGGCTATATTGTAGGTAGTAAAGAGGTTAGGCAAAACGGGGGCGAAGTTGTAACTATTCCTTTAGAAGAAGGCTTTTCTACTACGGCGATTGTTTTAAAGTTACAAAGTGACAAGTCCAGATAAGTCATTATAGCGTTAGAAAATTCTTGAACCAACGAATTAATGGTATTTTGTTTGGTTAAAACCTCAATATTATTAGTTTTGCTTTGATATAGTTGTTTTATATGAAACCAAGTACTGAACTCTTTGCACTTATTAAGTCAATGTCAAAGTCTGAAAAGCGATTCTTTAAATTGAATTCTGCTATACAGTCTGGTGAAAAGAATTACCTTAAAATATTTGATTTCATAGAAAAGCTCGGATCTTATGATGAAGAACAGTTAAAACATCATTTTAAAGATGAAACATTTGTCAAGCATCTACCTTCAGAAAAGAATCATTTGTATAAATTGATATTAAAAAGTTTAAGGTCATATTATTCAGATCAAACTGTTTCAACTCAACTTAAAGAAGAAATAAAAAATGTAGAAGTTTTATATAATAAGGCATTATATCAAGAGTGCTCAAAGTTTATAAAACGAGCAAAACGCATTGCGCAAGATTATGAAAAATTTTATTATCAATTTGAATTAATTTCTTGGGAGAAACGTTTACTGGAAGAATCCTATAAGACAACAAATTTTGATGATATACTAAAAAAAGTAATTGAAGAAGAGGCAGAAGTCATATCGAAGCTTAGAAATTTAGCTGAGTATCAGATTCTTTTCTCTAAAATTAATGCGCTTTTTCGTTCAGGAGGATTTACAAAAAACGAGGAAGAGAGAGCTTTGGTTAATGAAATAGCCAATCATCCATTAATAAGAGGTAAAAATACAGCTCTGTCGAAACGCGCAGCATCTATTTGCTATTATATTAAAGGGCTTTGCGCAGCTACGAATAGAGACTATTTAGCCAGCAATTTATTTTTTTCAAAAACGAAGGAAATACTTGATAATAATGAAAAGCTTAAGCTAGACCTTGGAAAACAATATATAGAAACGCTTTTTCATTTGATGCGCTGTAATCTTGATGCAGGAGACTTTGCTACTGCACAAAAGAGACTAGATGAAATAAGAGGATTATTCCAAACAAAAGGTTTTAAGTCGATAGATTTAGCTTTAAAAATTCGCAGTGTTTGTGTAAATGAACAATTAATTATTTTCAATCGTCAAGGTGATTTTGAATCAGCGATTCTTTTTTTGGAAAAAGAAGAAAATTTACTCAAACCTTTTGAGGAAAAGTTTAGTAAAGACCATCAACTTCAACTTTTATTTAATACTTCTTATGCTCATTTTGGTAATGGAGAATTTAAAAAAGCACTCTTTTTTTTAAATGAACTCTTAAATAACTTTGAGCAACATGTTCGTCAGGATATTTACAACTTTGCAAGAATTCTTAACTTATTGATTCATTTTGAACTGAACAATACAGATTTATTGGAGTATGAGATTATATCAATAAACCGATTTATTCGAAAGACCAAAAGAGATTATAATATAGAAACTATTTTAATCAAATACATTCGGAAAATCATTCGTACTAATGCAACGGATGAGCATAAAGTGCTTTTCGAGCGACTTTATCAGGAAATGGAACAGTTATTTGAAAACCACCAAGAAACCGTAATATTAGAATACGTAGATGTTTTTTCTTGGGTAGAATCTAAAATCAAAAAAACAACATTCGATAAACTCGTTCAGAAGAATCAGGAACGAAAATAACCATTTATTTGACCGAGAAGTCAAAACAAGAAATGTGTTTAGAATCTTGTTGAGAAGGTAACTACAACGGTTTGCATCCAATTACTAAACGAAGTACGATTTTGAGCTTGCGAAGGGTCGAAAGCATAATACTCACTTGGAATATTTAAGGCCCTGTAACTTAAGTCCAAATTAATTTTCTTACCATTATAACCAATTCCAGTCGCTAGAGTTTGCCTTGGGATTCTTTCGGTAACAACGTCTTTTCTAAATGCTTGAGGAATTAATGCGTATCCAGCGCGTAAAAATATATCTTGTGCAACCATAAGCTCAGCGCCAATTCTAGTGTTAAGAACTGCTCGATATTGGTTAGCGACCTCTTGATTTTCAACTTGAAAACTGTAAAATCCAAATTCGCCAGATGGATCAGATGAAAGCCTTCCTCTTCCAAAGTTGACATATTCAATATCTATATTTAGCGCTCCTTTCATATCGAAAATGTAGGCTAAAGAACCTCTGATTTTACCTGGGGTTCGAACGCGATACTTGTATTCACCAAAAGGAATAAATTGTTCAGGTACAGGAACAGTGCCGTAATCATGATAAGCAATCATATTAGCTGAATAATCTTCGGTAATCGTAATTTGATTCGCTGTTTCAACTGCCAAACCAAATCGCAGTTCTTCTTTTGGAAGATACAGTACACCTAGTTTTAAGTGGAATCCCCAACCAGCAGATTCTTGATCATAAAAATAATCAAATGATTGTAGGCTTGTGATGGATGGATCTGGCTCAAGAAGTACTTCGTTATGTGTAATGTTTTCTGTGTATTTTACTCTTCTAGCCGCACCACTTGCGCCTACGTATAATTGGTTCATGAAGTTTTGACTCCACCCAAAGTGAAAATCACCAATCCCTCCTCTTGTTTGAATAATGCGTTCGTGGTACATATCTCCACTTGTAAGGTTGGGAAAATAGCTTACTGTTTGTGGGTCGTAACTGATTGCATTTACATCTAAACCCAATCCAGTGGAGAAGGGACGGTCAAAGAAAATTTGGTCGTTATCCATTGGAATACCAAAACCATCATTTGCAAAAACATCTAATAATGAGTTAAAGTTTTGACCTTCATATCTGTAATTGGCATCAAAATTTTTAATTCTAGTGTAACCAAAGTAAAACTGCCTAAAAAGCCAACCGTTATTTTCATTGCTAATGTCACGGGTAATTATCATTCCAATATTTCCAAGTTTGCTGCTTCTGAAAGTTTCAAACGCTTCTGTTTCGTTGTAAACACCAGTGATATTGCTCCAGGAATTATTCAAGCTAACGGTAAAATCGCTTCTTGAAAACCTTGCTAATCCAGCCGGATTTACCTGAATTGAGCTAAAGTCAGCTCCAAGTGCTCCGAAAGACCCTGCCATGGATTCAAAGCGAGCTGAACCAAAAATATCAGTGTCTGAAAATCTAAGAACATCTACTTCATTTTGTGCCTGAATAATAATGCTACTCATTATGATCATGCAGTACGTCGAAATGATTTTTTTCATACTTTACTATCTGTAAGCTGCAATAATAATAAAATTACCTTCTTCCACCTGAAGTTCCACCTCTACTTCCGCCAGATGAACCTCCTCTAGTTCCACCTGAGAAACTCCCAGAACTACCTCCTCTTGAAAACCCGCTAGAACTACTTCCGCCTCTAGAAGGACTAGAACTGAATCCCCTTGAAGGTGTTTGTTGAGGGCGAGCAGAAGGTGAACTAAACCTACTATTTTGTCTCATGTTTGGAGAAGTTGTTCTCGTGTTTGGAGAACTCATTCGAGAATTTTGGCGAGAATTTGTTGTTCCCATTTGCGGTCTGCTCTGAGGAGAATTAACGGATGTACTCCGCGTTGCTGGTGATGATGTAAATCCAGCAGAGTTTCGAATTTGATTATTCGTCACACTTCCTCTTGAAACAGCACTTGGGCTAGGGTGGAAGTTTGTACGATTTGTAGTATTTTGAGCCATTTGACTTCTACTAGGTGCATTAACCCTAGCATTGGTAGATTGTAAACCGCTGCTTCTATTTTGATTAATGGCAGCTGTATTTACATTTCTAGTCTGTTGTCTCAAATCGCTTGGTCTTGCAAATTCGCCGGAACGAATTTCTCTTGTGTTAGCAACAGCTGATTGTCTTTGCATCGCAGTCGTTTGGTTATTATTTGATTCTGCGAAAGAACTTCTGTTTACTGAACCTAAATTTCCAGAAGATATACTATTCAAAGTGGTCGGATAACTACTACTTCTTCCAGAACCAGCACTTATAGCATTTCTTGGTCCTCTAAACACATTTTGAGAGTTTGAACCACTGCTGCCCGAGCCAATAGAATTGCCCCAACCTGGTTGTCCCCATCCATGCACTCCGCCGTGAGGGTGCCCCCAACCGTACATTCCGCCGTAAGGATTCCCCCAGCCGTTCATTCCCCCAGAATTCCAGCCATGACCCCAGCCGTGATGACCCCAGCCATGCATTCCACCATATGGGTTACCCCAACCGTGCATTCCCCAGCCAGAGTTCCATCCGTGTCCCCATCCTGGATGTCCCCAACCGTGCATTCCCCAGCCAGAGTTCCATCCATGCCCCCATCCGTACATTCCGCCATGTGGGTGACCCCAGCTGTTCATTCCCCAACCGTGATGTCCCCATCCATGCATTCCGCCATAAGGATTTCCCCAAAACATTGGCGAACCAAAGCCGACTCCAACCATGGTGTTAGTTCTTCTTTGTGGATAATTCGTTCTAAATCTTCCTTCTTGTCCTGCTTGAAAAGCATTAAATGAAGTCATGTCATTTGGGTCATCTGCTAAATTTATTCTAGCAGGCGACTGAACATAAACATCATTTTCAGCAATGATACCGTAAGTGCCGCATGAACTTATTGTTGCTATCAATGCTATTCCTCCAACTATCTTTGCTAATGTTATCATATGTCTTGGTATTAAAGATTTCCTTATAAATTTACAAATAACTTTTCATTTAGATTTTTATGCGCCACAACATTTAAGTATTTTTATGTTTTTGGCGTTCTAATACATTATATTTGCAAACGATTAATTAAGGTGTTAACCTCAAAAATCATACCAAAAAAAGACGTTATGGGAAACAAATTCACCTCAAGAACAGAGGATTATTCCAAGTGGTACAATGAGTTAGTTGGGAGAGCGGAATTAGCTGAACATTCAGATGTTCGTGGATGTATGGTTATAAAGCCATATGGTTATGCTATTTGGGAAAAAATGAAAGATGTTTTGGATTTAAAGTTCAAAGAAACTGGTCATTCAAACGCTTATTTCCCATTATTTATTCCGAAATCTTATTTGAGTAAAGAAGCAAAACACGTTGAAGGTTTCGCAAAAGAGTGTGCAGTGGTAACTCATTATCGTCTAAAAAACGATGAGAATGGAGATGTTGTAGTTGACCCAGAGGCTAAGCTGGAAGAAGAGTTGATAGTTCGACCAACTTCTGAAACGATAATTTGGAACTCGTACAAAAATTGGATTCAATCTTACCGCGATTTGCCTATATTGATTAATCAGTGGGCTAATGTTGTTCGATGGGAAATGAGAACAAGGCTGTTTTTAAGAACAGCTGAATTTTTATGGCAGGAAGGACATACCGCTCATGCAACAAAGCAGGAAGCCATAGAAGAGGCTGAGCAAATGCTTCATGTTTATGCTGATTTTGCAGAGAATTTTATGGCTATGCCTGTTGTAAAAGGGGTTAAATCAGAGTCAGAACGTTTCGCTGGAGCAGAAGAGACATATTGTATAGAAGCTATGATGCAGGACGGTAAGGCTTTGCAGGCTGGAACCTCGCATTTCCTTGGTCAAAATTTTGCAAAAGCATTTGATGTTAAGTTTTCGGATAAAGAAGGAAAGCTTTCTCACGTATGGGCTACATCTTGGGGTGTTTCCACTCGATTGATGGGGGCTTTAATAATGACGCATTCAGATGATGAAGGGTTGGTGCTTCCTCCAAAATTAGCGCCTATTCAAGTAGTTATTGTTCCAATTTATAAAGGTGATGAGCAGCTTGCAATGATTACGGAGAAGGTAATTCCTTTGATGGCTGAATTGAGAAAGAAGGGAATTTCAGTTAAGTATGACGATGATGATAATAAGCGTCCAGGATGGAAATTTGCTGAATACGAAGCTAAAGGTGTGCCAGTCCGTATTGCAATTGGAAAACGTGATTTAGAAAATAATGTTGCAGAAGTTGCTAGAAGAGATGAAAAAACAAAGGAAACCGTTGAGTGGGAATCACTTTTAGCGCATATTGAATCGTTGCTTCATGAAATTCAAGACAACCTATTTAATAAAGCAAAAGCTTTTAGGGATGAAATGGTTACAGAGGTTTCAAGTTTTGAGGAGTTTAAAGATGTTTTGGATAATAAAGGTGGTTTTGTTTCAGCGCATTGGGATGGGACAATAGAGACAGAGGATAAAATAAAAGAATTAACCAAGGCGACTATTCGATGTATTCCATTAGACTCAGAACGAGAAGAAGGTGTTTGTGTTTATACTGGAAAGCCATCAACTCGCAGGGTTTTATTTGCAAAAGCTTATTAAAACTATATTTGATCCTATTAAAAGTAAAGTACAAGTATGAGAAAGAGAGATCTGAAAAATGAAACAGTATTAGAGTATTTGACTCAAAGGTCACTACTTAAACAGGACGTATTCGAAGTGTCTAAAAAGTCATTCTCTCTTTTTAAAGAGAGGTTGGAGAAAAAAATCACTGACTTTTTAAGTCAATCGAAATCGGACAGAGTACGTTTGAAGTACGATGAAAAAGGAGATTTTGAATCTCATGCTTTTGTTGGTAGTGATTTACTGATTTTTAATATGCATACCAATGTTTTTTGTTTTCCTCCTGAACATAGTATTTGGAAAACATCTTATGTTGAGAAAGACAGGGACTTAGCTTATTGTGGAGTTATACATATCTATAATTTCTTATCCGATTCTTTTCTGCAAGGAAGACTTAATGATAGTGGTTATTTGTTAGGTCGAATTTATATCAATAAAGAAAATCATTTTTTTATCGAAGGGAAAGGTGAGTTAGGTTTTAGGTATAGAGACTTTATAAATGCTGAGTTCACAGAGCAGGTAATGGATGAGGTTATAGATTCAGCTATTTGTCACGCTGCTGAATTTGATTTGTTAACCCCTCCAGCCGAAATGATAAGCACAGTTAGCGTACAGCAGATGCAAGCATATAGTTCTTCATTGCAATTAAAAACAGCTAAGCGATTGGGATTCAGGTTTAATGCTGACTCAGAAAAATTAGTTTAGAAGAATTATTGATTTTTTTTGATAAAAAAATTTGCCGCAATAAAAATACTCATTATATTTGCACTCCGATTTTTGAAATTATTATTTGGCCCATTCGTCTAGTGGTTAGGACGCCAGGTTTTCATCCTGGAAACAGGAGTTCGATTCTCCTATGGGCTACAACCTTTTTGAGTTATACTCAAATAGTTTTTGGCCCATTCGTCTAGTGGTTAGGACGCCAGGTTTTCATCCTGGAAACAGGAGTTCGATTCTCCTATGGGCTACGTTATAAATGAATTAATATATAGTTAAAATGGCGAATCATAAGTCAGCATTAAAAAGAATAAGATCAAACGAGGCTAAAAGACTTCGAAACAAATATCAGCACAAAACAACGCGAAATGCAATTCGTGATTTACGTGCTACTAAAGACAAAAAGGAAGCAGAAGCAATGTTTCCTAAAGTTGCTTCTATGCTAGATAAGTTGGCGAAAACCAATGTTATTCACCACAAGAAAGCAGCAAACTTGAAAAGTGGCCTGATGATGCATGTGAACAGTCTTTAAAAGATTTTAAACAATTTTAATAAGGGGATGCAGATGTGCATCCCCTTTTTTTATTTCAATGAATCTTATTTTGTAAATCTCAGATGTTTTAATAATTATTTTAACAGAAGAGGGCTAATAAAAAAAAACGAAAAGAAATAACAGTATATACAACAGATATAAAGGGATTTACAATCTAAATCTGTGTTTTTGAAAATTTGCTAGGAGATGATTCTTGCAAAATTCAATTTTTGTATCTACATTAGTTCAAACATTAAAATTAATAACTATGAAAAAGTTTATTGTTGCTGGTTTGATGCTTACAGCGTCAACTTTTGGTTTTTCTCAGACATATGCTGAGGTGGAAAAACCGTCAAATGAAGAAAATCCATTTTCAATGGAGGTTTTGTTTTTCAATGGTGAAGACGGTCTAAATTGGCAGGAGCCAACGCTTCGTTTTCGATATTTTGTTCAGGACAATATCGCTGCTAGGCTGCAATTTGGGCTGGGCGACGGTCTAGGTACTCCAATGAACGAAAAGAATCGTTTTAGTGAGGAGCCAGACGGTTCGGGAGAAGAAGGAGTTCAAGAAATTAGCCGTATGAGCTGGAATGTTCAAGTTGGCGGTGAATATCATTTCTTGGGTACAAAAAAATTCTCTCCTTATGGTTATTTAGGTCTTAATTTAGGTGGAGGTAGTTTAACTGAAACTTGGGATCAAACAAATGGAAATGAGTACGTTGAAAATCTAACAGGAGAAATCACTGCTGGTTTTTCTCGTTTTGGTTTTTCCGGTGGTCTAGGAATGGAGTTTTATGCTGTTGAAAATATTTTTATAGGCTTAGAACTTGGAATAGGTTATAACAGTGTGAGCTTTAACGATACTGAAGTAACAACGACTGTTGTAACACCTGGCGGTTCATTAGTTAACAATCAGACAGTACTTAGAGGCTCTGAAGCATATCTAGGGACTCATGCAGCATTGAGAATTGGCTGGAGATTTTAGTATTTGACTGATTGAAATTCTATATATAACTAGGGGCTACAATAAAATGTAGCCCTTTTTTTGTTGGTACTACCACGAATTTAATGGATAGATATTTCTATGTTGATTTTTGTACGACTGTAAGACCCGTCTCGCTATAAGACTGTGAGACATCTTACTGTCTTAGAATCTTAACATCTTACCGTCAAACTAAAATAATTTTTTCCATTAAAATGAAAGTAGAACCTTTTTGTTGAATTTCTGGTAAAGTTTTTGATATTTTCTACCTGTCATAAAATTGCATAAAACTTTTCAACAATTGAAAGATACTTTTTTGAATACTATGATGGTCAAATTCAAATAAAGTATATTTGTATCTATGGATAAAGAAGAAACAAATTTAGCTTCATCGGTTAGTCGAACGCCGCGAGTTAGAACTCCACAATTGGATATTGGTAGGGTTCCGCCACAAGCATTAGACCTAGAGGAGGCTGTACTGGGGGCAATGATGCTGGATAATTCAGCTGTTAATGACGCTATTGATATTCTTCGAACTCCAGAGGCATTTTATGACCCAAAACACCGATCTATTTTTACAGCTATTCATGATTTGTTCAGAACATCTCAACCAATTGACCTTCTTACTGTAACAGAACAATTACGTAAAAATGGTGATTTAGAAATTGCAGGTGGGGTTTATTATTTATCTACATTAACAAACAAGGTCGCTTCTGCGGCGCATATAGAATATCACAGTAGGATAATAATTGAAAAATTTATTCAACGTGAAATCATTCAAATGAGTAATGAAATTTTGAAAGAAGCATTTGACGAAACAAAAGATGTTTTTGGTGTTCTTTCAAAAGCGGAAGAGAAGCTATTTAATATTGCTCAAAATAACATGAAAAAAAGTTATGACACGATGAACAGTGCCATGACCGAAGCAATACAAGAAATAGAAAAGGCAAGAAAAAATTCTGATGGTATTTCTGGAATTCCAACTGGTTTTAGAGATTTAGATAGGTTGACTTCTGGTTGGCAGAAATCGGATATGATAGTGATTGCAGCGAGGCCAGCGATGGGAAAAACCGCTTTTGTATTATCTATGGCAAGAAATACAGCTGTAGATTATAACATGGGGGTTGCAATTTTTTCTTTAGAGATGTCTAGTGTGCAGTTAGTAAAACGTTTGATTTCTTCAGAAGCTAGAATTGATGCCGAGAAATTGCGTAAAGGAGATTTAGCAGATCACGAATTTCATCAAATACATTCACGTATTCGAAAATTGTCAAAAGCCCCAATCTTTATTGATGACACGCCTGGTATATCTATATTTGAATTACGTGCAAAATGCCGAAGAATGAAGCAAAAGCACGATATTCAGGTTGTTATAATTGACTATTTACAACTTATGACTGCTGGCACTGGAAAAGGAGGTGGGGGAAATAGAGAGCAAGAAATTTCTCAAATTTCTCGTTCAATTAAAGAAATTGCAAAGGAGTTAAACGTTCCAGTGATTGCTTTATCTCAGTTGAGTAGATCAGTAGAACAACGTGGTGGCGATAAGCGTCCCGTGTTGTCAGATTTACGTGAATCAGGAGCTATTGAGCAAGATGCGGATATTGTTTCATTTATTTATCGAGCGGAATATTACGGTTTGCAGGAAGATGATAAAGGACCTACTCAAGGAATGGGAGATATTATCATTGCAAAACATAGAAATGGTGCAACTGATTCTGTTCGTTTGAGATTTGTTGGGAAATATGCACGCTTTGAAAATGTCAATTCATTTATGGATGAAGAAGGAGATGATTTTGCCTCCACAAATATGCAGCCGAATGACTCATTTGAACAAACCAACGTGATTACAAAAAGTAGTAAAATGGATGAAATGGAAGATGATGATTTCAATTTTAATTCTTCATCGGTCGATGATACACCTTTTTAATGAAATTTACGTTATTAAGATATGATTAGATTATTTAGCATTTTTTTCTTGATTTGTTTTTTTAGTTCAAGCCTTATTGCTTCTAGCATTCTTATCCCAATGGATAAAACTCAATCGAATCATTTAAAAGCGTATGGTATTGCTTACTTTATTCTTGAAAATGATGTAACGATTGAATGGTTGTTGAATTATCGTGGTGGTTCTTTTTTGACTCCTCATCTCGCAGCAATAGAAGACGAATTAATAATTAGAGGGGTTAGTTACGAGGTGTTGGCTGACGGACAAGTGAATGCAATAAAACGAGAAATATCTTCCCCGGAGTCGAATACTGAAATTGTACAGTTGGAAGTAGCTCCAAAAATTGCAGTTTATACTCCGCCAGGTTTACAGCCTTGGGATGACGCAGTAACACTAGTGATGGAGTATGCGGAAATCCCTTACACAGAGGTGTATGATAGCTTGGTTTTGGCTGGTGGTTTAGCGGAGTTCGATTGGCTACATTTACACCACGAAGATTTTACGGGACAATATGGTAAATTTTATGCTGCGTATAGAAATGCGCCATGGTACAGACAACAAGTGGCAGATATGGAGGCAAGTGCTCGCAGACTGGGTTTCCAAAAAGTATCTCAAATGAAATTAGCAGTTGCTCAAACCATAAAAAACTACATTTTCGCAGGTGGTTTTTTATTTACCATGTGTTCTGGAACCGATAGCTTTGATATAGCGTTAGCGGCGCACAAAACAGATATTGCTGACCACATGTACGATGGGGACCCAATGGACCCGAATTTTGCAGCAAAGTTAGATTTCGATAATACATTGGCATTTACTAATTTTCAAATAAAAGAGAATCCATTAGAATACGAGTACTCTACTATTGATGGAACGGATAGGCACAGAGGTATCCCTGAAAAAGAAGATGTTTTTATGTTGTTCGAATTTTCTGCCAAATGGGATGTTGTGCCGACTATGTTAACTCAATCGCATACTAGGGTTATCAAGAATTTTTACGGTCAAACTACTGATTTTGTTATGGATTACCTCAAGCCAGAAGTTATTGTAATGGGAGAGTCAAAAATTATTAACACAGCGAAATATATTCATGGAGAACATGGGCAGGGAACATGGACTTTTTATGGCGGTCATGACCCTGAAGATTATCAGCATAGAGTAGGGGATCCTCCAACAGATTTGAGCTTACACCCCAATTCTCCAGGTTACAGGTTGATTTTGAACAATGTTTTGTTTCCTGCTGCAAAAAAGAAGAAGCGTAAAACCTAATTAATTATTTTTATGCTCTTACAATTTTTTCAGAAATCAATGTTGCTAGTTACTTCAATGTTGATTCTACTAGCTGTTTTTCTATTCAACATATATGATTTAACTCAGCTTGTTATTTCTTATTTTTTGGGATATGGATTTAGTTACGTGGAAAGTCCCTTTTTGCCATTTTTTCACATTTTGATTGTCTTTGTAAGTTTTGTGGTGATTCGTTTTATATACGCACAATCTGATATTTCTGCACAACGAATAAGTTTAAACTTTTTATTGATTCTTTACGCTGGTTTAGTTTTTGGATATTGCTTACATATTTACCTAGCTGTTAGCCATATGAATCAACTGGGTTCACTTGCACGTTTTGAAGAGTCTTATTTTTATTACTCCACTGAGATAGGTTTAACGCTAGGTTTTATATTTGCAGCGCTTGTTATTCGATCAAAAATTCATGTTGATGAAAAGAATTGAAAAAAAGACTTATTTAAACTGATAACCATAGAAAAGAAAGAACTTCATGGCCACAGAAAAAAAAGACACGTATTTACTGCATATTGAAACAGCTACAAAAACATGCTCTGTTGCTTTGTCCTTAAATGGTGAATTAATTAACATAAGAGAAATTTCTGAAGATAATTATTCGCACTCTGAAAACTTGACAAACTTCATAGCGGAGTTGGTTAAAGAATCCGGGATTAATCTAAAAAAACTATCTGGAGTTTCTGTTTCATCAGGTCCAGGATCTTATACGGGTTTACGCATTGGAGTCTCTACAGCAAAAGGATTATGTTATGCTTTGAAAATCCCTATTATTGCAATCGATTCTCTAACAGCTTTAACAGAATTGGTTAAAGGAGAAAAATCTATTTTAGCAGCAATAGATGCACGGCGAATGGAAATATTCAGCTTAATATCAAATGGTCAAGGAAATGTTTTGAAGCCGATTAATGCAGATGTTGTTGATGAAAATGCTTATAAAGAATTCGAACCATTCATAGTTGTTGGAGATTCCAACAAGAAGCTTCAGGAGCTATGGGCAAATCGAGAGAATATCACTTTTGCTAATGTTCTTCCTAGTGCACGGGGTCAAATTAAACCGGCTTGGAGAAAGTTTAAAGAAGAGGCTTTTGAAGATGTAGCTTATTTTGAGCCGTTTTACTTAAAAGATTTTAAGACCAATAACAAGTAATAAAAAGATGAATGAGTATTGCCCAAATGGCATTATATCCTAATATGACCTGTTAGTTGTTCTAATTCAATTCTTTTATCTTTCGTAATTCCAAGTTCATCGCCATTAATCATCGTTATTGTTCCACCTTCTTTTTTAGAAATACTGCTTATATGTTTAGAATTTATGATTTGGCTTCTATGAATTCGATGAAAAGAGCCGATTTCTTGAAGTTTATCGAATTCGGAAATTCGTTTTGTGACACAGTGTCGTTCGCCGTTTATCAATATTACATTAGAGTATGACCCATCTGCCTTAATGTAAATTATGTCATCTAAATTCAAAAATAGCTGATTGCCACTTGAGTTCAAAATAAGTTTTGGCGGAGTATTTTCATTTAGGTTTTCTCTTAGTGCTGCGATATTTTTGGAGGTTATCTTATTAATTTTTTCAAGGGCACGATTTAAGTCCTCTATGTTTATTGGTTTCACCAAATAATCAATGGCAGATAGGTTAAAAGCATCTAGGGCGTACTGATTATAAGCAGTAACAAAAATGATATGAAAATTAATAGTTTCATCTTCGAAAAAATCCAGTATTTCCAACCCTGAGTATTCTGGCATTTCGATATCTAAAAAAACAATGTCTGGTTGATGTGTTTTAATAAGTTCAACACCAGAGGGTAAATCTTTTGCTTCATCAATTATTTTTACCTTATTGATATTTTCTTTGATGATTCCTTTTAGGGCAGCTCTCGCATGAAGTTCATCATCGATAATAATCGCATTGTAAATATTTTCCATTTTAATAATCAGTTTCTGTTTTATTAATAATAACTTTTACTTTCGTACCAAGCGCATTTCCGTTAGAATCCTCTAAATCCGTAATGGAATAACTAAGTATTCCTGGTTTTAATTGGTTCATTATCTTTACGCGGGTATTAATTGCATCTGTAGCAAAGGGTTTGTGGTTTTTACGCTTAGCATTAATTTCTTGAGACCTTTTTCTTCCAATACCATTATCAATAATATTTATTTCAATTTGATTTTTGGCATTTCTATCCAGTTTTAGGTGAATTTTCTTTTCACCTGATTTGTGGAGTAAACCATGTTTTATAGAGTTCTCTATAAAAGGTTGTAAAATCATTGAGGGAATAGTTTCTGTATAATCTTGTTCATTTAGTTTGTTTTCAATATTGTAATTTATACCATCTTCAAACCTTTGAGATTCTAATTCTAAATATACTTGTATCGTTTTGATTTCGTCTTGTATTGAGATTTCAAGATTACTTGAATTTTCAAGTGTTGTTCGCATTAAGCTAGATAAGTTAGAGATAAATCTAGAAGCTTCATTTTTTTTATCAGAATAAATTAACCCTTGCAGAGAATTCAGTACATTGTAGATAAAATGCGGATTCATTTGAGAGCGAAGCGCAGTCATTTGCGAAGTAAGAAGACTTTCTTTCAAGGTTTGTTTCTTTTTTTGTTTTAACAAGATTATTTGTAAAGTTAAATACAACAACAGTAATATTAAAAGTACAGCGCTAAAAATAAACCAAGATTCTTTCCAAAATGGTGTGGGAATTACAAAGTTCATTATTTTAGTTTCTGATACTTCTCCGAATAATTTTGTTCTAACCTCAAATTGATAGTTTCCTGAAGGAAGAGAAATGAAATTAAATATTGGGTTTAGCGCAATTTGTGTAAACCATTCATTAGATAATCCAACAAGTCTATATTGAAACTCGTATTGCCCAAGTCCAGAATATTGAATTGCGTTTACTAAAAAGGAGATATTGTTTTTTGAATAAGCAACGAGTCCATTACTATTTTGATTCGATAATGATAAAAAATCTATACTGTGAATTTTAGGTAAATTAACTTTAATTTTATCGGGTATATCTATTTTTATTATCCCTCTACTAGTGGCTAAAAGTAACTTGTTGTCAACAGTACAGAAGTCTGCAATTGAAATGTTTTTAAAAGATTTTAAAGCCGACAAGTTTGATGTTTCCATCGTTTTTAAATCGACAATTTCAATTGTTGACCCTGTATTAACAAATAATCGGTTATTATTTATTAGAATTTTTCTACTCGTATTATTTGTGAGTCCAGTTGTATTGTCCAACCACAAGGATACGTCGTCATTTTTAAGTTTAAGTATTCCTGATTGTAAGGTAGCCAATAATAATGTAGAATCATTGAGCCACTCAAAGTCGGATACTATAATTTCTTCACCGTTGTAAAGTATTTTTTCATATTGTAGATTACCTTTTATTTTTCGAAGTCCTTCTGCTGTGCCAATGAGATAGGCATTTTCATTTTTGAGGTAAAAACTGTTTATTGTTCGGTTATTCCAAATTACTTTCATTGGAATTTTAGCATATTCAGAAAGTGAAACCTTATCAAAAATTGGATTTTGCGGCGGAGAAGTTAAATCAGCATTAAGAATCAAAGCTTTGTTATATAAATTCATAATATAGTTTCCTAAGCTATCAGCTTGAATCATTTTACCTAAACGAATAGAGGAGAAAGAATTATTCCCTAAGTCATAAATACCATGACTTGTAAGCAGGCGGTTAAAGTTTTTTTCAAAAAACAAAAACTCTATTTCTGTAAAATAGTCCGATTGAAACTTATTTATGATATCGCCGTTTTCGTTTAAATGATAGACAATGCCATTACCTGAGCCTGCAAATAGCGTATTGTTTTCGCCTGTTATAATTCTATTCACGCCATATTCAGAAAGAGGGTTTAGAATAATGTTGATATTTGGAATATAAATTAATCCTTTTCCAATTGTACTAACCCAATATCCACCCTCGAAGTCTTTTACGATGTCAGTAACTCTTATGTTTTTGAAAAAGTGACGTTTAACCCTTTCGGTCAGCACATGGTATTGAATTAGGCCTTTGTTTGTACAAATCCAAATATGGTCATCGATTGAAATTAGCTTATTGGTATAATTTTTTTCAAAGTTTTTAAGTGGCAATTTATTAGAGCTTTCACTTTGAAATGATCCAATTGAAGATTTGTTAATAGAAAATATTTGATTGTCATTAAATGTAAATTCTGCATCGCCATACTTTTTGGAGATTACTTGAATTACCTCTTTACTGAAAGGGTATAATCCAATAAACGTATTTTGGTCGCTTACATAAACCAAGTTTTTGTGTTTGACATAGTGAATTCTATTAAAGTCATTGTAAATATCTTCTACTACTTGAACGTCTAAAGACACTAACTCGTTTGAGTTTCCAACTAAAATGGTTTTGTCTGTAACTAGCCAAAACTCATTATTTATTATTTCGAATGAGCGCAGTGGACCAGAATCTTGAATTCTTTTTGTGAGACTTCTTTCTAATCGCAAGGAGTCATCATCTAGGTAGAAAAGCTGATTAGAAAAGTTCATACACCAAATTCTTCCATCATCATCTTCTTTTATTCCGTCAATGGAGTTTCCTTTTGTTTCATTGACAGGGAAGTGCTTGAAGGAAATCCCGTCATACCTTACAAGTCCTATTTCTGTGCCGAGGTAAATGTATCCAGATTTACTGGCATATAAATCATAAATAACTTGGCTTGGAAGACCATCGTTTATTGAAAGTACACGACTAAAAGGCTCCGTATTATTCTGACCGATTCCCAATGAATGGAATAAAAAAAGTAACATGAAGAAAAAATAGAGCTTATTCATCATTCTTTGTATTAATCCATTGCATAGACCAACTCTCCATTGATAAATGTTTTATTGGCATAGTTTGGTTCAAAATAATTTTTCATTACCAAGGGCTGGTCTAGTATTACAAAAGTAGCGAGTTTTCCTTTTTCTAAAGAGCCCAATCTATTTTCTTCAAATATTCCATAAGCCGCCCAAATAGTCATGGCTTTTAGTGCGTCTTGCAAAGAGACAGCTTCTTCTGTTCTAAAGCCATTAGTAGGTTCATTGTTTGTGTTTTTTCTTTTAGTGGCTGCAAAAAGCGTTGCAAAAGGATTAATGTCCTCTACAGGAAAGTCTGTTCCAAAAAGTAGCATTTTTCGTTTTTCTAAAAGTGTTTTGTAGGCGTAAGCTCCTTGTATTCTGTCGCTACCAAGTTTTGATTCTGCCCAGCGATAGTCACTTACAGCATGTGTAGGTTGAACAGATGGAATGGCGTCCGAATCAAAAAATAGTTGAAAATCATTTGGATGAACAACTTGAGCATGTTCAATTCGCCATCTGTGATCATCATTTTTTTCAAATAGCGTATCTATCAATTGAAGCATAATTCTGTTGGCCGAATCACCTATGCAGTGCGTATTCATTTGGTAACCCAAATCTTTTGTTAACTCAGCTAATTCTTTGATTTTTTCTGGACTATGTAATAATAGACCATGATGTTTTTTCGTCGCATAGGGATGAGTTAAACATGCGCCTTCCGAACCAAGTGCTCCATCTATCATAAGCTTAAAGCTTCTTACATTCAACGAATTATTTTTATAAATTCCATATTTTTTAGCAAAAGCAATAGTTGATTCATTATGAAATAGCATTGCATAAACATTTAATTTCAATTCTTGAGCACTTGCCATTTCATCCAAAAGGCTTAAATCACTAGCATAGAGTCCCGCTTCATGAACATGTGTGACTCCATAAGCAAACAACTCTTCTTGTATTGCAAGAATTTCCTTTTTGATTGCCTCTTTTGATGGGCTAGGTACTAAGTTATATACTAAATCAACTGCTTTATCAATTAAAATACCGGTTGGTTTGTTTTCTTCGACTAAGACGATACCATTTTCAACTTTTGTTTCAGCAGTTATTCCAGCAAGTTTTAGTGCTTTATCATTAACAAGAACTGTATGAGCATCTATCCTCGAAAGAATCACAGGAGTGTTTGGAAAACGTTCGTTTAACAATTCGTTTGATGGCAAAACACTATCTCCCCAAATACTCTGGTCCCAACCCCAACCTAGAACGAATTCGATATTTTCATTTTTCGAAACGTGCTTTTCTAATCGGAGTAAAACGTCATACTTAGATTTACTTCCACTAAGGTCAACTTCTAATCGTTTAAATGCTAGGCCAATCAGGTGGCCATGACTGTCGTGGATTCCGGGGAGAATATCTTTTTTCTTAGCATTAATTTCTGTAAACCCTCTAAAGCGATTAAGAATTTCTCGTTCAGGTCCAATTGCCACTATCTTTCCTTCATTTACAGCCATCGCTTCGTGGATAGTGTTTTTTTCATCCATGGTGTGAATAGAAGCGTTGTAAATTACCAAATCAACCTTCTCTCCTTTAAAACAAGCAGATAAAAGGAATAAGTGGAAAAGGATTATTATCAGTTGTATGTATGTTCTCATTTCTATGTAAAAATAACAAAACAAGCTTTAATTGTACGAAATTCATGAATTATTGTGATTTCCTATTACAAAAATTACAATTGTTGAACATTTTTATATCCGTACTGAAATATTCAAAAATCAACCAGCTTGTTTGTTTATCCAAGTATTTGTGAAATAATTTCTTGTTTGAACTATCAATGTATTTCCGTTTTTATCAGGGTAAACGCATTTAAAGTGATATTTCTGTTGCAAGAAAAAAGCAAATCTAAGACCTAATATAACAACACTAAAAACAAGGTTCTTTATGGAGCATTGTTAATAAAACAAAATTAAAATGCGTTTTCCCTGCTATTTTTATGAGGAGATTTTAACAGTTAAAAGAAATAAATTTTAATTTTAAACTTTGTATGTACTTGCTTGTTAATATGGGAGTAAACAATCCAAGTCATGTTATTGATAGTTGATGATGAAAAAGATATCCAAATTTTGGGTGCTTCTGTAGTAGAGAGGTGTTTCAATCTTACTGTGCACAAAGTAGGGAGTATGACAGAGGCAAAACAATTTTTAGAGGAGCATTCTCCAGATTTTGCTCTGTTAGATTTGAACCTTCCTGATGGGTCTGGATTTGATTTAGTTCCTATGTTGAAGGCTAAAAATAAGGAGGTGGTTTTTGCTTTTATCACAGCTTTTGACCAATGCAAAGAACGCAATAGAGCAAGAGAACTAGGGGCGGTTGGTGTGTTAGGAAAGCCATTCAAATCGGATGAACTTGCTCAATTGATTAAAGAGATGCTTAAAGTTAAGCAAGTAGAAAATAGTTGACATGGCTAAAAAGAAAATCCTGTTAATTGATGACGATGTTGATATTTGTACATTGTTAAAACGTTTTCTTGAGCGAAAAGGATATGAGGTTTTTATTTGTTTTAGAGGAAAAGAAGGCGTGCTAACGCTAGAAAAATATGCAATTGATTTAGTTCTTACAGATTTTAGATTACCCGATATAGATGGTTTAGAACTCATTCAAAAAATGAAAGAGGTCAATCGAACGGTTCCAATAATAGTAATAACTGGATATTCCGATGTTAAACAAGCAGTAAAGGTAATTCAATTAGGAGCTTACGAATATGTTACAAAACCTATATTTCCAGAAGAAATTGTTTTACATATAGAAGAAGCTATAAAAAAAAGTGGCTCAGAATTGTCGCAAAACGACCAGAAAGAAACTAAAGTTATTGTTGCGGAAAAAAAGGATAAAAGCGAAAACTCTTTTCAGTTTATAGTTGGTTCAAGTGCGACTTCCAAAGCTATTCAAAAGCAAATTAAGTTGGTGGCTCCTACCGATATGACCGTTGTTATACTTGGAGAAAGTGGAACCGGTAAAGAAGTTGCGGCAAGAAGGATACACGAAAATTCTAATCGAAAATCTAAGCCATTTTTAGCTGTTGATTGTGGTGCATTGCCTCATGAATTAGCTGCAAGTGAACTTTTTGGTCATGTTAAAGGGGCGTTTACTGGAGCTGTGGCAGACAAAAAAGGTCAGTTTGAACTCGCAAACGGTGGCACTTTATTTCTTGACGAAATTGGTAATTTATCGTATGAAAATCAGGTAAAGTTACTTCGTGTTTTGCAGGAGAGAAAAATCAGAAGGGTGGGCAGCGAAAAAGATATGCAAGTAGATGTTAGAATCATTGCTGCGACTAATGAAGATTTGAAAAAGTCTATGGAAAAAGGCTCATTTAGGGAGGATATCTATTTTCGTTTGAATGAGTTTAAAATAGAATTGCCAGCACTTCGAGAAAACAGGGAAACGATTGAAGAATTTGCTTATCACTTTTTGAATGAAGCTAATCAATTCTTAAATAAAAATGTCAAGGCATATTCTAAAGAGGTTATAGCTATTTTTAAGAACTACGATTGGCCAGGAAATATTCGAGAACTTAAAAATGTAATTCGTAGAGCTGTTTTGCTTACAACGAATGAAATAATTGATGAAAAGGCGCTTCCACATGAGCTAAAAACATCAAGATCTAAGGGAGACTTAGAAGAGAAAATCAAGTTTCAAACTCCTTTAAAAACAAGTTTAGAAGATGAGGTCATTCCCTTTAGTGTTCAGCAAAAAGAACAAGTAAGAACTTTAAAAGAAGAAGTGCAAGATTTTGAAGTTCAGGTAATTGAAAAAACATTAAAATTAGTGGACTACAACAAAACAAAGTGCGCAGAACTATTGGGAATTAAAAGAAAAACCTTGTACAATAAGATAGCGGCCTATGGCATTAACTTGAATAAAAAAGATGAGTAAACCTAGATTAAGTTATTACAATTACTTTTTGATTCTATCCATGGTGCTTATCTCTGGATATTTTGTTACGTCACTCATTTTTTTGAAAAAAACATCTTATTCAGGAGAGAAAGCAGATTTTTATGGTTTAATTTCTGATAAAGCAGATGATATACTTAAATCTGCTTATCGCATGGAGTCAAACGCATTAGGTTTTCTTTTAACAGGGAACAAAGAGAATGAGAATGTTTTTTTTCAAACGAAGGCCGAAGTAAGTGAACATTATTTGGATCTAAAAAAGTTATGCGACCAATTTGAAATGGCTCAAGCACACATCATCAAGCTTGAAGGGTTGATACAACAGCGCTTAGAAGAGGTGGATTTGTTATTTGTTCAGGATTCGAGCCTTATAGATGTTAACCAAGAGCGTATTATCATTATTGAGGAGTCCGCACTTTTAATGAATGAAATTTCTGAGGTATTAAACGACATACGAAACATAAGTTTACAGCGAAGAAATCAAAATAGAGATTACGCTATGCGCTCGTCGAATAATACCGTTTTTATTCTTAGTTTATTTGGCTTTGTAGTGCTTTTTATTGTTTTAATCAGTTTTGATAAAATGCGAAAAGAAATCAAAATCAACGAACAGAAATCAGCAGAAATTTCAAAAATGGTAAATGAATTAAAAGTGGTTAATGAAAACCTTGAAAGTTTTGCTTATGTTGCTTCTCATGATTTAAATGAGCCACTTAGAAAAATCAGGATTTTTGGGGAGATGGTGCTCGATGAGTTGAAACAAGAAAAAGTTGACTATGTAAGTGTAGCAATGCACACAGAACGAATGCAAAAGTCGTCGGAACGAATGCAGGCGTTGATTACTGATTTATTAACGTATTCTCGTGTTAGTAAGCAGATGGAAGAATTAGCAGAAATTGATTTGGACTATGTTGTACAACAAGTATTGAATGATTTACAGTTTACAATTGCAGACACTAAAGCAGAAATAAACCGAGTGGATTTACCGCGAAAAATAAGAGCGGATAAAACGCAAATACAACAATTGTTTCAAAACCTTATAGCCAACGCTCTCAAATTCAGGAAAAATGATGTAAATCCTATAATTAATATTAAAGCAGTATTGTTACCTAAGAACAGTAAAGAACTTTCTCAATACGGTAGTGTTTCTAATCAAAATTATTGGAGAATTGAGGTGTCTGATAATGGTATCGGTTTTGATATGCAATACAGGGAGCGCATCTTCTCAATTTTTCAGCGTTTGCATGGTAGAAATGAGTTTAAAGGTACTGGAATAGGTTTATCCATCTGTAAAAAAATTGTAGAGCAACATGACGGATTTATTACTGCTTTTTCTGAAGAAGGAAAAGGAGCTAGTTTTGTAGTTTATTTGCCTGTAACTTGATTCATTGTCAATTTTTAAAGTGGTTTGTTTTGTCCTTCAAGCGATATTTGTCTCCAATATGGTAAGTTTAATGTGAACTAACACAAGGATAATCTAAATTTAACAGTTGAGACAATAGATTAAGCTACCTTTGCACGAAATGAGGATTTTGAAAAAGACGTTGGTTCTTATCGTTATGTTAATCAGTAATTTTGTTATTGGTCAAAATGCTTGTTTTCGAATCGAAAGTATTTTAGTGGATGCATGTGGAAATCCGGAAGGTCCCAATGAAATGATGCGCATCAAAATAGGTGCTTCGAACTTATCCTTTGACGATTTAACCGTAACTTGGCCTAATAACCCTTATAGAGGAATTTGTCAAAATATTACAACTGCCAGTAGAGTGCACCAAATGAACAATACTGTTACCTCATGTGGATTGTTTTTAGAACCGACCGAAGGTGTGCTTCCTGCCAATAGTAATGTTTTACTAATAACAAGTACTGACTTTGACCCATTTGCACATAATTATGCGGGGTTATCCGATACGATTTATGTCATTTTTCAATGTCCCGGTAATGTTTCTGGTCATTTTGCAAATTGGGTGCCTAATTGTGATTTGTCTTCTGGAAATAGAACAACGAGTGTTTCTTTTGGTTCAGGGTGTTTTCAATCGGTTACTTACAATAGATGTTTGCTGATTAATCAAAATGGTAGTATTGGAGGAACTTCGGTGGAACGTGACGGTGCAAGAGTTGATTTTTCTATTAACGGTTCTCAATCTTATGCGAATGACGGCTGCACTATCCCCTACGAACCATTAGAAGTTCAAATTGATTCAATAGACGCTGTGTTTTGCAGTAATAATGACTTGATAGCTCTTTCATCTTCCATATCTGGGGTTTATTCCTCTTTATTGTGGCAAAGTGATTTAGGAACTTTCACAGATGAAAACGCAACCGAAACCTCATTCATTCCAAATACGCAAGGAAACTCAAATGGTTGGATAAAACTAATTGGAACAAACGGTTGTGGTGAAGAAGTGATTGATTCTTTAGCTATTGAATTAATTCAGACTCCCGAAATTATTTCTCTTACTGAAAATCAAATCAGCTCTGGATGCGGAGCAGGAAGTGTGGCTCTAAATGTGGAAACAAATGATGATTTTGTTTGGAGTACAGGCGATACTTCCCAAATGATTTTTCCAGCAGAATCAGGTTGGTATTCCGTGGAAGTGCAAAACAGTTGTGGTTTGGTTAATGATTCTATGTTTGTTAACATGGATGGCGATTTAGCATATTCCATAAGTTTTGCTGAAAGTGTTTGTATAAATGCAATAAATGAATATTTCTCTCTTAACATAAGTGGAGGAAGTGGAGATTATACCGTTGCTTTTCGACTAAATGGAACTTACTTTGAACAAGAATTTTCTGGAAATAACCTAAACATTCCCGTCGCTACAAATCAATCAGGGATAGTTGTGTTAGAACTAGTAAGTATAATTGACAATGATAGTGCTTGTGAAAAGGTCTTTAATGAATTACACGAAATAACCATTTACCCTTTGCCAACTTGGGATGTTACTGTTCCAGAAACGTTTTGTGAACAACAAGATGTGACGGTGGAAATTAAAATTAACAATGGACTTCCTCCTTATCAAATTTCTTATAATGTGAACGCCACAAACCACTCGATAACCACTGATTCTAGTGGGTTGGCGGTTATTACTGTTTCGTCGGAGGATGTTCAAGGAGAGTCAATTGATATTGATTTAATCTCTGTTAATTCTACCTTGCTCGATTGCGGTGATGACATAGATGAAACGTTCACAGTCGTAAAACTTGCCGCACCTGTAATTATGGCCTCAGCAGATACTTCTGTTTGTATCGATAGTGATGCCTTTTATGTTCATTATTTTTCAGAAACCATCTCCGAAAACTTTGAAATTAATTACCTAGTTAACGGTGGGGCGCAGTTTAATTCGGTAATGCAGTCCGACACGCTAGTTAGTGTATTGATTGAACCATATCAAATTGGAGCACAATCTGTTAATCTGATCGTAATTGAAGATAATAGTTTGGGATGCTCTTTCAATTTTGATTTAGGAATAGTTATCGATGTCCAACCATTGCCAGTAGTTGATTTCTTGTTCACACCTGAAAAGATAAATGAGGACTATCCATTGGTTCAATTTAGTAATTTGACAGAAGGGGCGACTGAATATAGCTGGGATTTCGGAGATAACCAGTCAAGTAGTAATTTGATTTCTCCAACTCATATTTTTAACCAAAACATCAACAATGCTTTTAATGTAACATTGTCTGCAAAAAGTGATATTGGGTGTGAAAATAGACTAACGAAGCAGATAGAGTTTGATATGGCTAACCTTGTATTTATTCCAAACGCTTTTTCACCAGATGGCAATGAGCATAATCCAACATTTTATCCTGTCTTATCTTCTCCAGAAAAAATACAAGAATACAATTTTCAGGTTTTTAGTCGTTGGGGAGAATTACTTTTTACAACTTCGGATGTATCAAGCGTTTGGGATGGCACCTATAAAGGAGTTTTATGTCCTTCAGGTACGTATGTTTGGAAATTGGTTATAGAATATTCTGAAAGTCAGAATGCAATAAGTTATAATGGCCATGTTACATTATTACGTTAAACAATGATTAGAATATTTTTCATATTGATTTTAATCGCTTTTAATTCCTTAGGTTTGAAATCTCAAAACGATTGTTTCTACATTTCAAGTATTTTGGTAGATGCTTGTGGCACTCCAGAAGGACCGAATGAAATGTTACGACTTCAATTAGGTAGCGAACCACTTGATTGGACAACAATGACGATTGATTTCCCAAATAATAACTTTTTAGGGATTTGTCAAAATGAAATTACCGAACAGAAAGTCGAAGCGCTAAACTCAACGATAGATGCGTGTGGAATTTTTATTGAACCAGAAGATGAATTTTTACCAGCAAATGCGGATGTGTTAATCATAACGAGTGTTGATTTTGACCCGTCAGCGCATGATTACTCTGGTTTAATTGATACTATATATGTTCTTTTTCAATGTGCTGGAAATACATCAGGTCATTTTGCAAATTGGGTCAATAACTGTAATGAAAATAATGGGTTTAGAACTACGACAGTTACTTTTGCTAATGGGTGCACAGATGTAGCAACTTACAATCGTTGCTTTTTGACCAATCAATC
>SKGS01000167.1 GCA_007117355.1 Lishizhenia sp.
ATTGATATCGTGCCTATCAAGACGGTTCAAGAAATTAAACGCTCCAGAAGAGAATTAGCTAAAAATGATCCAATAGAACTTCGCGGTTTTCAAGCTTTAAATAGTCCGATAACTGCTTTATATGAAAGATTCAGTCGTATAGGAAGATCCAAGCAACGTATTGCTGAACTAGAATACCAAGATGAAATAGAAAGAATACTAAAGGAGTTATTTCGTGTCTACATTTCGTATGATATTATTGACTTAAGCGAAGACGAGTTTTTCAGCTTTATCGACTGGTTGGCTATTTCAGACCAATTTTTACGAGAATCCAGTGACTACGATTTGGTCGTTTACATAAAGCAGCGGTATAAAGAGTATAGAATGAATAACAAGGATTAGTGAATTTGATTCAAGTTATTCATTAGTTTTAATTACGAATATTTGAGTCATTAATTCTTTTGAATCGCTCTAAATCTTCTTTTGTAAGCGTACTAGATTTTGCTGTTCCGTCGCGACAACCTAAGGGCATACTATATTCTTCTCGTTTTATCCTAGCATCTTTGGAATCGTCTGATTGTTGCATTGTTAAGTTTTGCAGAAATGTTATTCGTTCCGACCATACAATAATATTTTCAATCCACAACGCATGATAATCTTCGCCACTAACTTTTAATGTATAACTTCCTTCTGCTAAGTCGAATTTAAACTTCCCGTCAAAATCACTTTCTGTACTAGAAATAACCTCATTATCTTTTATAATAAGTACTTTCAAGAATGGAATGGGTTCCGATGTTGCGCTATCTTTCACACTTCCCATGATCATCCCATTATTACTTTCTACTAGCGAAATACTTAAGTTCTCCCGACTTGAATTACGTTGAGAAATATCTATAAATCCTAAATTTTCCGATAGTGGAACAAATAAATTTACCAATAAAACACCGATTAAAAGGGTATAATTAAAACTTTTCATACCTTGATTTTGCTATTAGGATGATAAAAAGTTTTGTTTTCCATAAATTTATCATAACAATTGGAAATCAACTATTTTAATCTCACGAGAAGACAAATTCCGAGTATTACTTTAACCTCCCTACTGTCGCTTAATTTCTATTTTATAATGGGTTCCTTTGTTTTTGGATGATGTAATCTCCATATTACCGTCAAGTTGGCTTACAAGACTGTCGATGATTGTAACACCTAATGTTTCTGTTTGGAGTTTCTTACGGTCAAAACCACAGCCATTATCGCCAATTTCTAATAAAATACACTCTTTTGTGCTGCATTCTGTCGTTTTTACGTAGAGTGTAGGCCTTTTCTCTTCTTTAAAAGCATGTTTAATGGAGTTCGAAATAATTTCGTTGGCTAATAATCCAAGCGGTATTGCTGTATCAAGGTTCAAATAAAAATCATTGATATCCAGTTTTGTGGAGAGGTTTTTTTTATCGCCCTCAAAGGCATGGAGTACGTCACAAACTAATTTTTTAATGTACTTTTTGAACTCAATCATTTTTAAGGAGTCGGAACGGTAAAACAACTCATGAATCGCTGCCATGGAATTTATTCTAACTTGACTGTCCAAGTATAGTTTTCTAAGTCTTGGTGCATTCTTAGCTTCCATATTTGCTTGAAGGGACAACAAACTGGAAATAATTTGTAAGTTGTTTTTTACGCGATGGTGAATTTCACGTAACAATAACTCCTTTTCAGAAAGGTTGATTTTCAGTTTTCTATTCTCTGCCTTTTCTTCTGTAATATTTCTTGCGGTACAATAAATCAATTTGGTGACATCGTCGATGGTTGAATTCCAGCTTAGATCAACTACTTCACCGTTTTTGGTTACATATCTGTTTTCAAAACTAAGTGACTTCATACCTTGTTCAATCATTCGTGTTGTTTCATCAATCGTTCTTTGGTAATCATCTGGATGAACAAAATCTAAAAATGGTCGACTACAAAGTTCTTCCTTTGAATATCCCATCAACTTTACCCATGAAGGACTTATTTCAACAAAAAAACCTTTTTCATTTGCTATACATTGTAAGTCAACAGAAGCTTCGAAAAATTGAGATAATCCATTATTTAATAGATGGTTACTTTGATTTAACTCTCTTACAATTCCTTTTATTCCAATAATATTCTCTGCGTTATCTTTGAGCGGAAAACCAGAACATTCCAATTGTTTTACATTTCCTGTTGGTAAATGGATTTTATGATGGAAGTAAAATTTATCATCACCATTTTCAATTTGAGCAATACAATGCTCTAGTTCTTTTAGATCCTCTTCGTCAAAACAAGAGATGTAAAAATCAAACAACTGTATATCATTCTGATTTTTAATTTCGAAGATTTCGTACAAACGGGGAGACCAATACAAGTCTTTATTTTCAAATTGAAACTGCCAAGTAGCTATATTATTTCCCTCAGCTAAATGTTCAACATCTACAGCTTTAGATTGCTGATCTTTATTTAATTTAGCGTATAGAGCTTTTAATGATTGTTCATGATGGATAATAGCGTCGAGTATGTCTTTTTTACTTTCGGGCATAATTATACTTTGTTGTAAAAATAGTTATTGTTTTAAAAATCAGCTACTCTATGAAGAATTTCTTTTCTTCTGCCGTTGGCAAAACACAGGATTGTTGATGTAGTCTATGACGATTTTGAGCTACAATATCATAGACTTTATCTCGTAAAAATCGAGGAACTAGTTTCCCTAAATAAAAGAGCGAAGGGTAGGGGAAGCATAAGTTTCGTGCAATCTGCAATGCAGCTTCCGATTTTTGAAAAAGTATGCCGTTCTTTAGGTAATACATGGTGTTCAATTCAATTTTTACTCCACGTTTTTTTAAAATTGTTTTCGCGGTTTTCGATTGTAAGGGCAAAAAATAAAAGTCTACTTTTCGTTTTTTTAAGATGACCTGTATACTGCGTTTACAAAAACCACAATCTCCATCATAAAAAACGGTATTTTTTTCAGCCAATTTCATTTTCAATCACTGAATGTACAAACATTTTGCGATTTGAGGTAAGGGGAAGGTAAAAAATTCAGAGGAAACTCATATTGTCTTGTTTTTTTTATGTTTAAGGCTATTTAAGTGAGAAGAAAATAGGAACACAAATAGAGTACTTTGAATTCCATTTCAGAAAATAAACGGGATGTTGGTTGTCGGGTCCTCGATACTTCTAACTGTCATATTTTACAAATTCTCTTGTTTGGCATAGGAATTGACATTTGTGCC
>SKGS01000142.1 GCA_007117355.1 Lishizhenia sp.
AATCTTTGTCGTTTGTGATGGAATGGGTGGTCACGTTGCTGGAGAACGAGCATCAGCAATTGCTGTGCAAACGATTCTTGATTATTTTAAAACAGTTGCGTTGACTGATATTCCTGAAAGTATAAAAGAAGCGATTCAGCATGCTAACAAAAACATTTGGGATGAAGCGTTGAATGACCCTTCTTTAAAAGGAATGGGTACAACGTGTGTAGTCGTTTTCATCCATACAAATGGTGAAATTTATATTGGACACGTTGGAGACAGCCGTTGCTATCTATTTACAGCGAACAAAAAGCTAAGCACCTTAACAAGAGACCATTCTTACGTACAATTTTTGATTGAAACAGGAGATGTAAAACCCGAAGAAGCATTTGACCATCCTTCAAAAAATAGAATTTTAAAGGCATTAGGAATTGAAGCAACTGTTACTCCAGAAGTAATTGAACAAGCTTTTCGACTTTCAAGCGGAGATTCCTTACTTTTATGTACAGATGGCTTAAATGACATGCTGCGCGATCAAGAAATTCAAGAGGTACTAACAAACCATTCTTCTCCTGAGACACAAGTGACGCATTTAATTGATGAAGCACTAGAAAAAGGCGGTAAGGACAACATTACCCTCACCCTTATCCAAGTAAACGAGAGCCCTTGTAAATCAAAAGCCACAACCATAACTCAAGAAAAAACACCTCAAAATAAGCAAGAAAAAAAGAAATGGATTGGTTTCATTTTGATCGTTTTAGTCCTACTTGCAGGATTAATGTATTTGTTTCTACCGTTTAATCAGGAGTCCGAAACCACAATCACTCCTTACAAAAATAACCTTCAAGACACATTACAGGATAGCAATGACGCTAGAGGTAAAAAAATAAAGGGAGAAAATATTCCTATGCACTAAAAATTGTTTTTCAATAAAATTGCTTTTTAATCATTCATGACCTCCCAATATCCCCCTAACTTAGGGCCCTTTCTTTTGATTATTCCTGCGTCCTTTAGCTTTTGTATATATGTTTCAACTGTTCTAGACGTTTTACCAATTGCTGTGCCTATTTCTTCTGCAGAAAATTCAGGGTTTTGAGCTATGATTTCTAATGTACTTTCAATTTGTTTAGCTGTTTTTCCAAATTCTTTCCGAAATCGTTCCGTCATCATTCCGCCATCGTTCCGTAATCGTTCCGTAATTATCACCCCTTACCCCCTGTATTTTCGTCTGAAACCGCACAATAGTAGAATCAAAATCAACAACATACTCAACCGAAGAACCGTTATATTCCTTCCAATTGTTTTCGATGTTGTCTAACCCATATCCTGCATTTTCTGCTAGCTTCACCATGCGGAATAATTTTGCTAGAATCGGGTTTCTTGGAATAGATAAATCCTTTCCTTTTAATTCCTCTATTGGTTTTGGAAAACCACCGGGGTTGTAATACTCAATATGGTTGGTAAAAATTCTAATCCTTGGACAAGCAAGGGAGAAATAATCGGCGTGAATTAACATGTTTACCAATGCTTCTCGTATTGATTTAAGACCTGGAGAAAGCTCTTCTCCGAAACCTTCTGCGGTGAGTTTAAAGTTCACATCCACTTCTTTTCTCAAGCGTTTAAAACACTCAAAATAAGTAAGAAAAAAAGAAATGGATTGATTTGATGGTGGTCGTTTTAGTGTTAATTGTAGGGCTAATTTATCTGTTTTTAATGAATGGTGATTAATGATACTTTCAAAGAAAGACCTATTAAAGTTTATATTAGATTAAAAAAAATATTAAATTCGTAACAGAATAAAAATTTGTTCGTTAATTAATATTGAACAAAACACTTATTAAGATGAAAAGAAAAAGAAGATATTTCACTAGCTTTTTATTCTCAACTCCGTCATTTCTTTCGGGAGCAGGAAGTGTTATGAATTTAGCAGGAAATTTCTATGATTATAACACTTTTGACTCGGGTTCTGAAGCCGATCGTTTAGCTATTGAAAATGATTTTTCAATGGTTGGTCAGGATTTGTCAGATGTGCTAGAAAATTTGTTTGAGGATAAAAACAGTCATGTCTTAGAGAAGTAGTTTATGTCCGAAAAAAATCAAAAATCACATAACGCAGATAATGTAAAGCTTACAAAATTTGAAAAAGAGCTAAACGAAATAGACCCAAAGATTTTTGAAGGAATTCCTAAGCAAAAAAAGCAACAAATCATACAAGGTATTGTCGTTAGTATGCGTAAGACGCACATAGGTCCTCTTCCTGATCCCGAAACTTTATCTGAATACTCTGAAATCATTCCAAATGGTGCAGAGAGAATTATGCAAATGGCAGAAAAACAACTTGACCATAGAATGAAAATGGAAAACAAGGTTATTGGAGGTCAGATGCTTCAAAGTAACATTGGTCAGTTTTTAGCTTTTTTAATAGGAATCGCAGCATTAGTTGCTTCTACTTATTGTATAGTAAATGGATATGAGTGGTCTGGTAGCCTCTTAGGAATAGGAGGACTAACAGGTCTTGTAACAGCTTTTATAAAAGGACGTAGTCAACAAGAGAGCAATCTAAAGGAGAAAAGACCTAATGTGCAAAGCTAAGTTTTTTACAATCATTTAATTCAAACAGCATATTTTCAAAGGGTTTTATAGGTAAATTATTATTAGAATAAACACTTTAGATGAGTGCTTTTGGTTAGAAACGAGTTCTAAAAAATGATTATAAATTTTGAATCTCATAATTTGCAATAAAGACAAAAACACTTCTCCTATGAAACTCTTCCTTCATCACAACAATCAAGTTCATACGATAGCCTTAAATGCAGGTAAAGAAATTACGATAGGAAGAGAGAACTCTAATTTTTCCATTCATAATAAATTGGTTTCTCGAAATCATCTAGTGTTGAAAAAAGAAAACAATGGCGTTTATTATAAAGATGTGTCCACAAATGGAAGTTTTCTGAATGGCACAAAAGTTACGCCACAAAAATGGCTTCCGTTGGCAGCAAAAGACAAACTTGCACTCGTTGCGGATGGTAGTTGTTATATTCAGTTAGAGGAATCCGCCAAAAAAAACTCCGATACTAATGGAGATTTGATGGATTTACTCAAACACAAACCCTTAGTCACAATAGGGAGAAGTAGTTCCTGCGATATTGTACTAAATGAACGACAAATTTCCAGAAAGCACGCTTCAATCGAACGCATTGGAGCAAACTATTTTGTGACTGACCATAGTTTAAACGG
>SKGS01000187.1 GCA_007117355.1 Lishizhenia sp.
AAAATCACTTAGGGTTTGAAACTGTTTCTGAGGCTACTTTCACTATCGAAGGCTTAGAAGAAGGTACTTACGATGTTTATGTTCGTGCAGTATGTGACGATGAAGTAACATCTGAGTGGGTGTCTGTTTCTTTCAATATTGAAGAAGATGAGGACGAGAATGACTATGTATGGTATTCTGATTTTGAAGATGAGTCTTTATGGACAATTAATAATGATGGTGAAGTTGGCGCACAGTACGGCTGGTCTATTACTTCAACAGCAGTTGGTTGGACATTACCAAGAATCAACTCAACATCTGGAGGAAAATTTGCTGAACTGGCTAACGGTAACCCAACTTTGAATCCTGGAACACAGGCTTTAGGTGTTACCTACACTATGACTACTGCAGAACCAATTAACTTAGCAGAATTAGGATCTTCTTGGGAGGTTACTCTTGAATTTGAGCAATATGGTGCTACCTTCAATGACTTACAAGAAGTAATGATTAGTACAAATGGTACAACTTTTACTCCTGTATATGACAACTCTGAAAGAGAAGCGCTAACTATTGATGCAGGTTCTGCTTATGATAACCCTGAGGTTATTAGAGTAAATTTAGCCCCATTTTTAGATGGAACAACTCCTGATGAATTATATATCAGATTTAGTTGGACTACGGCTTTACCGGAGCTTGCAACAAACCCTAATGTTTGGGTAACTTATGGTTGGATGATTGACGACGTTAAAATCGTTAAAAATAATGAGTATGACCTAAGCATAACATCTAATTCTTGGGGATCTATTGGAGGCTTTGGAGAGTTATTAGCATACCCAAGAGTACCAACTGCTCAAACAACAGAAGTTCAATTCAATGCTACAATGTTTAATAATGGAACAGAGACTCAAACAGGTGCTTCTTTTGGAATAAATGTTAATCAAGGTGAAGTTGTTGAAACTTCTGTGCCTGCAACTTTAGCTCCTTATGCTTCTGCTGATGCAACAGTTAGCTTTACTCCAGATGGAAATGGCTCTTATATTGTCACTCGTTCTGTTACATCTGATTTTATTGAAGATGATGCTCAGCCATCAAATAACCAACTTTCAAACCTTAACATCTTAGTAAATGATTTTATTTACGCAAGAGATAACAACGTTGTTAATGGTTCAATTTCAAATGCTGATGACGGAACTGAAATTGGTAACGTTTTCGATATTTTCGCTGACCAAACATTGTACGGAATTACTTTCAGATTAAATGGTGGTGCTAACGGTACCCCTGCTGGTACTGAAGTGTTTGTGAAATTATACCGAGTTACAGGAGATTTCGATTTTGTTGATGAGTCTGAGCCTGTAACTTTAGCAGGAAACCAGCTTAATCAGTTTATTACGATTCCTCTTTCGCAACCAATTAATGTGTCTGCTGGAGAAACGTATCTAGCTGTTGTTGGTTCTTTTGATGGTGGTTTAGTTGTTTCAGGTGCAGGTCCTGCTCCAGATCAAACAGTATTCTTATACGATTATCCAGAAGCAACTTGGTTCTATACAAGAACAACTGCAATGGTTCGTTTGAACTTTGATCCAACTGTTAACACACAAGAAGTAGTAAGCAATGTTTCAGAAATGAACATTTATCCAAACCCAACTTCTACAAGTGCAACAATTGATTTCGATTTAATGCACGATACAGATGTTGAAGTTATTGTAACTGATATTTCAGGTAAAACAATGGCAATAAACAATTTGGGTACACTTCACGGTGGAAAACAAACTACATCAATTGATGCGTCTTCATTTGCTAACGGAATTTATTTCGTAACAGTAAAAACGAATGATGCTAAATCAACAATGAAGTTTATCAAGAAATAAGATTAATTTCTTAATTATACTTAAAAGGCTGTCCTTCGGGATGGCCTTTTTTACTTTTCATGCAGTAATCTCAACCTCTAGTAAATAACAAAACACCTGATTAATTATTTTTTCATATCTTGCTACCTGATAAAAATTAAACTATAAAATCCGAAATACTATTATCATGAGATTACTTCTTGTTCTTACCTTTATTTTCTATTTTGTTAGCACAATAGTTGCTCAAAATCAGCCATTGCCCAAATGGATGACGGATGAAGAAAAGGCTCTTCTACCAAATTATTCTTTTCAACAAAGCTCTGACCGTGGTATTACAACTCCGCCGGAAGGAAATCTTAGAACCATGGCAGAATGGGAAGAAACAGAATACCTATTGCTCACATGGGTACCAAATTACTCAAGTACGTTAACCAGAATTACCGCTGCAGCAGTAGAAGAAACTAAAGTTTTAATTATTACCAATAATCCTAACAGCGTTACAAACACGCTAACAAATGCAAATGTGCCTCTAAATAATGTAGAGTTTCTAAATAGAGGTTTTAATACCGTATGGATTAGAGATTACGCTGCTAATACCGTTTACAAAGACTGGAACGATGAACGTATTCTTGTTGACTGGATTTATAATAGACCCAGACCATTAGATAATTCTTCACCTGAAGCTTATGCTTCCCAATTAAACATTCCTTTATATCAAATGACTGAAGCACCTACTGATGTAATTGCAACAGGAGGTAACTTTATGTCAGATGGCTTTGGGACAGCTTTTTCTTCTAACTTAATATTAGATGAAAACGGTCCAGGAAACAACTTTAATGCTACTGTTAAAAGTGAAGCTGATATTGATAATATATTTCAAGATTTTATGGGAATTGAAACATATATCAAAATGGAAAACCTTCCTTATGATGCAATCGACCATATAGATATGCACATGAAATTACTGGATGAAGAAACACTTCTCGTTAGCGAATATCCTCCCGGAGTTGCAGATGGCCCGCAAATTGAAGCTAATTTGCAGTATGTGCTGAGTAATTTCAATTCTGTTTATGGCACTCCATATAGAGTTGTAAGAATTCCTTCACCTCCATCAGTTAGTGGACTTTTTCCCGACCAAAATGGGCATTACAGAACATATGCAAATCAAGTATTTGTAAATAACACGGTTATTGTACCATTTTACAGAGAGGAATACGATACAATTGCACAGCGCATTTTAGAAGACGCAATGCCAGGATATAAAATTGTAGGTGTAAATGTTGACGGGGATTTTGGAGAACAACTAATTGCAGCAGGAGGTGCAATTCACTGTATCACTCACGCAGTAGGAATAGAAGACCCTTTGATGATTTCTCATCAAAGA
>SKGS01000070.1 GCA_007117355.1 Lishizhenia sp.
GTGAATTACTATTTTTTTCATGTGTTTTTTCGAGTGCCTTAAAGATAACTTCACTCGTGTCGGAAAATATTTTTTCATCTGTCATTTCAGAAAGATCCGTTGACATTAAATAAGCAAAAACTCTAGCCATACCACAATTCGAGATGAAATCAGGAATTACAGCCAAATTATCATCAGCAAAATCGGCTATTTTTCCAAAAAATATTTCTGGGTCAGCAAAAGGCACATTAGCACCAGCTGAAATAACCTCTAAACCAGCACTTATCATTCTATCTACTTGATTTCTAGAAATTAATCTCGAAGCAGCACAGGGGATAAACACATCTGCTTCTATATCCCAAATTTTCGCATTTACCTCATCAAAAGAAAGCATTTGTGGAGCATTGAGTTCGTTACCGTTTTTGGTTAGAAACAATTCTTTAATTTCTTCAAAAGAATAACCTTCTGTGTTGATAACTCCTCCTACTCTATCAATAATCCCGACAATTTTAGCACCATTTTGTGCCAAATAGAATGCAGCAGCAGAGCCAACGTTGCCCCAGCCTTGAACAATTATTTTTTTATCTTTAACTGATTCTTTTTTCCATATTTTGTAATAATGATTTACTGATTCTGCAACACCAAAACCTGTTATCATATCGGCTACAACATATTTTCGTTCGATTGACGGTGTGAACTTCTCATCCTCGAGCACCTTCAAAACTCCATATCGCAATTGCCCAATTCGATTTATTTTTTGCGCTTCTTTTGGTTGAAAATGACCATTAAAAACACCTTCTTGCGGATGCCAAACACCACAACTTTCTGTTATTGGAATAACTTCATGAATCTCATCTACATTTAAATCTCCTCCTGTACCATAGTAATGTTTTAAAAGAGGAGTTACAGCAGTGTACCATCTTTTCAATACACTACTTTTCCGAGGGTCTTTTGGGTTGAAATTTATTCCTGACTTTGCTCCTCCGATAGGAGGACCAGCAACGGTGAACTTAACCTCCATAGTTTTTGCTAATGACTCGACTTCTCTTTTGTCTAAACCTTCACGCATTCTTGTGCCTCCTCCTGCTGCGCCACCTCTTAGTGAATTTATAACTACCCAGCCTTTCGCTTCTGTTTCTGAATCATTCCATTCAAAAACGATTTCTGGTTCTTTGTTTTCAAATTTTTCAAGTAAGTCTCTCATTTCGCTTTTTCAATCAACGAGCAAAAGTAAAAAACTTTACGAATGAAACTACATTTCAATTAAGGAAATGATTTACTATAATTTTTATTTCAACGAGAAAAACTAACTTGTTACTTTCTTCTTAACCAATCATATTTTCGTAATTGATTCACTTGCTCAGAGTAAACACTTGTTTGACCCGAAATAAAGTAAGCAACAAAACAAACGACTATATAATAAGGAAATCCTTCCCATCCAAATAACTCGCCTCCCATTGCAATGCAGGCAAGTGGTGTATTCGTAGAGCCAGCAAATACTGCTATAAAGCCCAGGCCTGCTAGTAACGAAAGTGGCAAATCTATAAAGCCAAAAAGTGCACTTCCCAAAGTTGCCCCCATAAAAAATATTGGTGTTGCCTCTCCTCCTTTAAAGCCCGCACCCAAAGCTAGTGCTGTCAATAAAAGTTTTACTAAAAAGACATAGTATTCGTTTTGTTCTGTAAATGCATTTTGAATGATTGGAACTCCTAAGCCCAGATAATCGGTGGTATTAAAAACAAGAACAAAAATCAATGTCAAAGCACCAGCAGCTGCTAAACGCAATGGAGGGTAACTTATAAATTGTGTAAAATAGGAACCAAATTTTTTCTTACTTATATTAAAAACGAGCGATGTTAAACCAAAGCATAAAGCTGATAGTAAAGTCCACCCAAAAGAAATAAATGACAACCTAGGAACTTCGGTAATAAAGTATTCAGTGTGGTGAACTTCCCAGAGATGACAAACCAAATCGCCGAGATAAGCTGTTACAGCAATTACAAGTAAATTATACCAAGAAAATATTTTATCTCTAGCCATTTCCAAAGCAAAGAAGAAACCAGCGATTGGAGTACCAAAAATCGACGCAAATCCAGCTGCAACACCCATTCTTAGCAAAACTTGTCTTTCCTTTTTTTCTAGATTAAAAATAGAAGTCCATTGATCTGCAGAAGCTGCGCCCATTTGAACAGCAGTGCCTTCCCTACCGACAGACGCTCCAAATAAATGACTAGCAAGTGTTCCAAATAAAATCATTGGACTCATTTTCCAATGTATTTTTTGATTTGGTTTAACCATTTCGGCTATTACTCGATTGTTATCGCCTTCTATGCCTTTTCCTAAACGATAATAAGCCAATCCTGCCAAAAAACCTCCGATTGGAAGCAGATATACCCAAAACTTCGAAGATTCTCTTGTGGAAGTAGTAAATTCTAAACTAATTAGAAAAAAAGCAGATAGTGACCCAACCACAATTGCTGTTAACACCATTAATGCTATCCATTTTAACGCGAGCTTAAATGTTTTCATATCCATATTTAACGAAAATAAATTATCGTTTAAATAGACGTCATCAGCACTAATTGCGGTTCGAGGCAGACATCATTGCCTGTAAAGAGGAACAAAATTAAAGATTTTTTGGCGTTTTCAATTTTTAGCGACAAAAATAAAAAAATGTTAAATGAATACATTTATGCTTAATGTCTTTTTGACACTTAATAAAATTCATTATATTCGGAAATTAAAATGTTACAAACATGAGAATAGGAATTAATGGTTTTGGTAGAATTGGAAGACTCGTTGCACGAATTGCGCTTGAGCAAAAAGACTTAGAATTAGTTGCAATAAATGATTTACAAAGTCCAGATTATTTAGCTTACATGTGGAAATACGACTCAGTTCACGGCAAACTAAATCAAGAAATTAAATCTTCGGAAAGCGCACTCCTGATTAATGGACAAGAAATAGCAGTAAGCGCTGAAAAAGACCCATCAAACATAGGCTGGGACAAACACAAAGTTGACGTAGTAATTGAATGTACAGGAATATTTTTAACGCAAGAAACAGCCTCAAAACATTTAAGCCAAGGTGTTAAAAAGGTAATTTTGTCTGCTCCAGCAAAAGATGATACTCCAACTTTTGTAATTGGAGTTAACGAAGATAAAGTACAAGCTACTCACAACATACTTTCAAATGCGTCGTGTACAACGAATTGTTTGGCGCCACTTGCAAAAGTCATAAACGACAACTACACCATCGAAGAAGGACTTATGACAACCGTTCATGCTGTCACCTCTAGCCAAACAACTGTTGACGGTCCATCGGCTAAAAATTGGCGTTTAGGAAGAGCGGGATTTCAAAATATCATTCCATCGTCAACAGGTGCAGCGAAAGCAGTTGGGTTGGTAATCCCTGAGTTAAAAGGAAAATTAACAGGCATGGCGTTTCGCGTTCCTGTACCTAATGTTTCTGTCGTTGACCTGACTGTAAGACTACAAAAAAGTGTTTCATTTGAAGATTTATGTGCAGTTATACGAGAAGCAAGTAAAAATGAATTGAAAGGGATACTTGGTTACTCGACAGAAGATTTAGTTTCAACGGACTTTATTGGAGATGCGAGAACTTCTATTTTCGACGCAAAAGCAAGTATTGGATTAAGTGAAAATTTCTTTAAATTAATTGCTTGGTATGATAATGAGTGGGGGTACTCTCAAAAGTTGCTTGAACTTGCCAAGATTGCATTTAGTAAAAGATAGTCTTTAACAGTAATTATTTATTGATATATTTAGAAGTAAAAAGAGGCTGCAATTAATTACAGCCTCTTTTCTTTCTATTACGATTTTATCGTTATAATTTATTGCTTTACAAATCTAATCGTGATGTATTCACCTGAGAGATTTACTTTAACAATATAAACTCCTTTATTCCAATCTGAAGTATTTATTGAGGCACCGGAAGTGTAATCTACTTTTTCGTGAACTAGTTCTCCAATTACAGAATAAACAGTTATACTATTTGCTTTCTCAACTGGTAATTCAATATGAAAGTTTGTTGCAACTGGATTAGGATAAAGGTTGATTTTACTTAACATATCATTTTCAACTGTTGAATTAGTTCCAACCAACACACATTCTGTTGTATCAGAGCAATCACCAATGGTAATAACTGCTGCAACATTCATTATTGCACTTCCAGAATCAAAAGTAGAAGATTCTTCTCCCGGAATAACCTCAAAGTTATTGTCACAGTCTAACCAAGCGTAAGTAGCTCCGTCTTGCTCCACTACTTCAGCTACACTGAACTCTGCAGTTATAGTTACGTCGATATCGCAATCCAAGGTTATTACTCCTTCTAATTCAACTTCCACATCCTCTGCACCACTGGAAGAAATTGTCAATACTCCAACAGCATTTTCATTTTCAACTGTACCATTTAAACGAATAAAAATCTCCGTTTCTTCTAACTCTTCTCCTAATTCAGTCAAACTTAACTCTGTTGCAAAATCTGCTCCAGAAGTAAACGAAATCTCATAATCTCCAGAAACAGAAAGCATAACATCTCCTTCTAAATTTTCACCAGAAATTGTGATTGATTGTTCATCAGATGGAGCACCTAATAGTTGCTCGAAGCCGCTAACAACCTCCTCCGAAGCTGTTACAGTAGGAACTGGCTCTGGCAGAATTTCACCACTCAATGAAATTATCACATCGTTAACGTCCTCTGTTGAAATAACAATTTCACCAGTGGCTGGAGAACTTTCTTCTTCGCCATTTAAGCGAACGTAAATAGTTGTTAAATTAACTTCGCTATTCAATTCTACTAGTTCTATACTAGTAGCAAAATCCTCATCAGGCAACAATGAAATCTCATAGTCATTACTAACTTCTAAAACTACATTACTATTTAAGTACTCGGCAGAAACACCAAAACTCTGAACATTGGAAGGTTCAGGAAGTATTTGTTGAAAGTTCGTCAATGAAACCTGAGTAACTGTAATAGCTGGTAACAGAGGATTTATCACTCCAGATAAGTTAACCAGAAAATCTTCAGCAAATGGGCTACTAATCGTAACTACACCGTTAGCTGGATTCAGTGCCTCTACTCCATTTAAGCGAACAAATACTTCTGTAGGTGAAACAATCCCTTCTGTTGGTTCGATAGACAATTCGTCAGTATAACCAGTTTGCTCGTCTAAAGATATTTCATAATTTTCAGAAGCCACAAGCGTTAAATTTCCTTGAAGCTCAACTCCAAGAGTAGTAAATGACTGAACATCTGAAGGAGTACCTACAACCTGTGAGAATGATGTTAATTCAGTTGGAGAAGCAGCAAGCATAGGTTCTTCAACAATTTCACCAGATAGATTAATGACGATATCAGAAGCGCCTGTTGTCGAAACAGTTATTTCTCCGAGAGCTTCTTCGTCTAAATTGTCTCCGTTCAAACGAACATAAATAGTTGTTAGCTCTACTTCTTCATCTGTTGGAACCAAAGTGAGATTTTGAGAAAAGTCTGCTCCAGGAATTAATGAAATTTCATAATCTCCTGTTGCGACTATTGCTATATCTCCTTCTAATGAAGTACCTGAAACCTGAAACGTTTGTTCTTCCGAAGGCATACCAATGATTTGAAGGAAGTCTGCTAAATCATTTGTGGTTGAAGTGATAGTAGGAATACCTTGTGGATTTTGTATTTGTCCTGTTAAAGAAACAGTAGCAACATCTGCATTTCCAGATGTAATTGTAACTAGTCCATTTGCTGGGTTAGAAACCGACTCTCCATTTAAGCGAACATAAATTGTTGTTGCGTCTAATTCTTCACTGATATCTGAAATAACAATAGTATTTGAAAAGCTAGAAAATTCTTGTAAAGAAATTTCATAATCTCCTGAAACACTAATCTCTACATCATCTTCTAAGAAAGAACCAGATAATTCAAATGATTGAGCATCTGATGGTGTACCCAACTCTTGAATAAAACCAGAAAGCATGGATGGATTTACGTTTAATTCTGGAACAGTAAAACTTGTACCTGTTAAATTAACTGTTTGCCCTTGCGCACCTGCAGATGTAAAAGTAATTTGTCCAAGTGCTTCCTCTATTGACTCATCTGAATTTAATCGAACATACAAAGTCGTTTCTTCTACCTCACCATCTGTTTCGTTAAGTGTGAGGAAATTGGTATAATCATTAGTTTCATTTAATGAGATTTCATACTCACCACTTACCGATATTGAAATTAACTCATTCAAGTCTATTGCGCTAACTGTAAATGATTGTGAAGGAGATGCGTCGGGAAGAATTTGCTCGAACCCTGTTAATTCATTTGTACTTAATTCAATTAATGGCTCTGGAATGTAATTTGAAAGTTCGATATCGTCTATATTGATTCTTCTATCCCCTTCTTCTCCCGGTTCTGTTGTAAGAATAACTCTTATACGCACATTCCCTGAAATTTCTAATGTTTCAGAAAAAGTTTGTACTTCATCAGTAGCAATAATTTCACCAATAGTATTCCAAGTTGCACCTCCATCGTTGGAGTAATCTACATTCCATGGCTGCTGATCTCCATCGTTATGATATTGACGATAGAGAAATGTAACTTGGCTTAAACCGAAAGGCTTATCTTCAATCATTTCCATTACTGAACCATCTCTTCCTCTCAATCTAGCTGATCTGTCACCATTTTTAAAATCATTTTGACCAGTTCCAATCAATACTTCATTTAAGTTCCAATTAAACCCAGAAAGGTTGACAGTTCCAGCGGCATAAGAGCCTTTCGTTTCACCATCACCTTCAAAGTCAATGATTACACTGGATGGCATTGGAACTATTTCACCTTCTAATTGAATTTGAACATTGTCTGCATTCGGTGAAGTCAACTCAATTAAACCGTTAGAAGCCTCTGCCTCAGAATCTCCATTTAACCTTACATAAACAGGAGTCGCAGGTAGATTTCCATCAACACCTGCTGTGAGCGTTAAAGATTCTAAATAAGGACCTGCTTCATCTAATGCAATTTGATAATCTCCCTCAATAACATTTACGGAAACATCACCATCTAAATTTGTTCCAAGAACAGTGGTGGTTTGTGTTTGAGAAACTTGACCTAAAAACTGAGTAAAACCAGTTAACAATGTTGGTGAAGCACTAATTACTGGCTCATCTGCTACGAAATCTGTTATTGTGATATCGTCAATATTTAATCTTCTATTTGCAGTTCCAGCATCGCCTAACTGAATTATTCTAATTCGAACTCCTCCAGGAATGTTAACCGTTTCTTCAAACAAATCAGGAGATTCATTTCCTCCTGACGCCATAAAGTCATTCCCTACTTGTATCCATGTTTCTCCTCCATCAGAACTAATTTCTACTTTCCAATTTACTTGGTTGTCCGTTCCGTATTCAGAATACAAAAAAGATATTGTACCTGCACCACCGATTTTGTCCTGAGTCATGGTCATTTGAGAATCATTATATCCTCTTAAACGTGCCGACCTTTCTCCATTTCGAAAATCAGCGTCAGAAGTTCCAATGAGTACATTTTCTAGACTCCAATCTAACCCCGAAAGACTAACAGTTCCTAATGCCCATCCTGTTTTGGTCTCTCCTTGGCCTTCAAAATCAACAACGTATTGCGAAAAGACTAAGTTTAAACTAAAAATTGATATTAAGACCAGAAAAGCTGTTCTTGCTTTTAAAAATGTGGTACGTGTATAATTCATAATTTATTTTTTTTTGACGAAATTAACTAGTTCATTTGGAAATTCCTAAAAACTGATTACTAAGTTTTCAATAAATTCTGAACACTTTTTTGATGTACTTTTGATAACTTTTTAAATAACCATTTCTGAAGAACTGTTAGCTTCAAAAATACTGCCTCAACTATTAATCAAAAATGAAAACTTAACTAATCAAACATTATTAACTTTGCAGCTTGAAATGGAAAATTTTGCATCATATTTAACTCATCCTGTTTTTAAGGTCACTAGGGATATTATCTCTGAAGAAGGTTTAGAAGCGTATGTTATCGGTGGTTATGTTCGGGATTTACTTCTCGAAAGACCCAGTAAAGATATTGATATTGTGGTTGTTGGCAGTGGATTAGATTTAGCTGAAAAAGTAGCTAAAAAACTGCGTGTTAAAAAAGTTAGTCTTTTTAAGTCTTTTGGCACAGCGCAATTCAAATACAAAGACTTGGAAATTGAATTTGTAGGTGCTAGAAAAGAGTCTTATCAGCGTGATTCTCGCAAACCAATTGTGGAAGATGGGTCTTTGCAAGATGACCAATTACGAAGAGATTTTACAATTAACGCCTTAGCATTAGATTTAAGAAAAGAATCTTTTGGTGATTTAGTTGACCCGTTTGATGGTATTACCGATTTGAAAAATGGTATCATAAAAACGCCATTAGACCCTGATAAAACCTACTCTGATGACCCGCTTCGCATGCTTCGTGCAATTCGTTTTGCTACGCAGTTAGATTTCAAAATTGAGAATCAAAGCTTAAAGTCGATTCAAGATAATGCGGAGCGTTTGTCTATAATTTCAAAAGAACGAATAATAGATGAAATCAATAAAATCATTTTAACTACACTTCCTTCCAGAGGGTTTAAATTGTTATTTTCTACCAAGCTCTTGCATCAGTTTTTTCCAGAGATGGTTGCCCTTCATGGAATTGAAACTATTAACGGTAAATCACACAAAGATAATTTTTACCATACCCTTGAAGTCCTTGATAACATTTCCAAAGTAACTGATGATTTATGGTTGCGTTGGGGAGCAATTTTACATGATATAGCAAAACCCCCAACTAAGCGTTTTGATGAAAAAGTTGGATGGACTTTTCATGGACATGAAGATTTAGGCGCAAGAATGGTTCCTCGATTATTTAAGCGTTTAAAACTGCCTTTAGACCAAAAAATGAAGTATGTCCAAAAATTGGTTCGATTGCATTTACGACCAATTGCGCTTGTAAAAGGTGATGTTACAGATTCTGCAATTCGACGACTTTTAAATGAAGCAGGAGACGACATTGATGACCTTATGAAACTCTGCAACGCCGATATTACTTCAAAAAATGAGTTTAAAGTAAGAAAATACAAAAAGAATTTTGAACTCGTTGAAAGAAAATTAAGAGAAGTAGAGGAGAAAGACCATGTTCGAAACTTCCAACCTCCAATTGGTGGTGAGTTAATTATGAAAACGTTTGGAATAGGTCCTTGTAGTGAAATTGGAACCATCAAATCTAAAATCAAAAACGCCATTTTAGATGGAGAAATACCCAATGAAAAAGACAAAGCATTTGAGATGATGTTAAAAATTGGAGAAGAACTTGGACTAAAGCCAAACTAAAACGTAAATTTGTATCGCAATTATTCGCATAAGTAGAAATCGTTATTCAACAAAAAATGCCAGGATTAAAATTTAGGGTTTTATTAGATAGCCTTACAGATAAAGAAGTTTTTAGAGATATTATTGTCAATGATAGTGATAACTATGAAACACTTTACCGCACAATAACAGAGGCGTTTGGTTTGAGTAACGATGAGATGGCTTCTTTCTTTGTAAGTGACCATGAATGGAATAAAGGGAAAGAAATCACCCTTATGGATATGTCATTTGGTGATGAAGAAGAAGTGCCTGAAATAATGAGCGAAAACATTATCCGCTATCATTTGGAATCACCAAAACAACGCTATATTTTGGTTTACGACTTCTTGAATATGTGGATTTTTTTGTTGGAAATTCAAGAAATTTTATCGAACGATGTTGATGCGCCTCAAATTGTACTTTCCGTTGGAAAAGTCCCATCAGAAATACTAGAAAAAAGTGCTGCCAACTTAGACAAACTTAGTTTCAATACAGAGTTAAACGATTCAGAATTTGGCGACATGGACATGGGGGATTATGATGATGGATTTAGCGAAGAAGATTTTGACAATATTGATGATTACGAACTTTAATGCAAGAACCATCGGCATATAATTTGGCGTTAAACGATTATTTAAACGGTGATAAAAAAGCCCAAATTACTATTTTGTGTGATTTGGCAGATGACGACATCATGGATGTTGATTACTATTTTCGAAAGGAAAAAGATTTACCAGAATTAGAGAAATTAGCCCTGAGTTTATGCCATCATAAAGTATTGGATGTTGGTGCATCGGTTGGTGCTCACGCCATTCCTTTAAAAGAAAAAGGGCATGAAGTAACAGCAATAGACATCTCAGAAACAGCGATTACGTATTTAAAACAAAAAGGTATCAAAGCAAAAAAATCCAGTTTTGAGCAATATAATAAATTTGGGTTTCAAACCATTTTATTATTAATGAACGGAATAGGTTTGGCAGGAAAATTGAATAACCTTGAAGCGTTTCTAAAAAAATGCTACGATATGTTGGAAGAAGGTGGAAATGTGCTTTGTGATTCAACTGACGTTCGCTATTTTTACGAAGACGACGAAGGAGCGCTTTGGATGGACTTGAATGCCGAATATTATGGAGAGTTTTCATTTGCCATGAAATACAAACATCTTCAAGATGAATTTTTCAATTGGCTGTATGTGGATGAAGAAAAACTCACAGAGATTGCGACCAAAGTTGGTTTTACAGCTCACAAACGCTATCAAGAAGATAGTGCATTTTTAATGGAATTAATAAAAACGAAATAATGAATCTGATTAAATTAACAACCATACTATTAGCTTTTTTTACTTTCACTGCACAAGAAAGTAAAGCCCAAGAAAGTTCGCTTTTATGGGAAATAACTGGTAAAAAAGTAAAATCTCCAAGTTATTTAATGGGAACTATGCACCTCATCCCTAAAGATAAATTTTATTTCCCCGAAGCTTGGAAAGAAAAATTAGTGAGCACAGATTTACTCGTAATGGAAATTGGTGGCATTTCTGAACAAATGAGTGTTGCCAGTCTCTTGTTTTTAAAAGAAGGCAATCTTTTTGACCATTTTTCACAACCACAAAAGGACACCTTGTTTCAGTTCTTATCTGCGGAAATGGATTATGACTCCACAACAGTAAAAAAACAATTTGGAAGAATGAAGCCGTTTGCTTTGTTGCAAATAATCACTCAGTCACAATTTGGCGAAGCTCCGGAGAGTTATGAACTTACACTTGAATTATTAGCAAAAGAACATAAAATGGAAATCGCTGGACTTGAAACAGCAGAACAACAAATGGCTATTTTTGACGACATGACCATCAGCGACCAAGTAGAAATGGTCATGGCTTCTGTTCGTACATCAGATCAAAGTGCAACTGAAACCAACCGACTTATCGAAGCATTTTTATCTCAAGACATGGATAAGTTGTATGAATTTATGACAGAAGGAGAAGACAGCGGACTAATGAGTTACGAAGATGAATTATTGACAAATCGCAACATAGCGTGGATTCCAAAAATTAAAAAGTTCATCAAAAAACAGCCTACATTTATTGCTGTTGGAGCAGGACACCTTGGCGGACCACAAGGCGTAATTGAGTTGTTACGAAAAGAAGGTTACACGCTAACGCCAGTTAAATAACAGCCATGACCAACAAAACGATTTTTCTTTTTTTGTTTTCTATTTCGTTTTTCTTAACGAGTTGCAGCACATACTCTGATGGAGATAAATTAGCTTTTGAAAAAGAAATCAAGGAGCATATCGCAACGTTAAACATGCCTTTCGAACAATTAGAAAATGGAATGTTTATAGCCATTCACGACCAAGGAGAAGTTCCAACCATTAAAATGAGTGACAGAGTAACGTTTTGTTATGAAGGCTCTTTTTTAAATAATGAAGTTTTTCAAGTCATCGAAGAAGAGGATGCGTTATCTTA
>SKGS01000267.1 GCA_007117355.1 Lishizhenia sp.
GACCTCTTTTTTTTGGCTTATGATTCACACTTATTTGCGTTTTAATTGCTCCACTTTTGCCGGGTGTCTTTGAATTTTTGACTTTGAAAGTTGGAGACTTTGAGTTTTAATTGCCGCAGCAAACAATTCTTGTTGTTCCTGAGATAAAGGCATAAGCTTGTAATTCGTTATTACAGGTATATCTTTCTTCACATTGGATTGGGCGGTTGTATAATTTGCCCCCGCTATCATAAATAATCCAGTTAAGACAGCAATAATTGATTTTCGTTTCATAGCTTTACATTTTAATATTAACAATACTTTTTGTTTGAATATTTCAAGAAACATGCCAAATTTTCAACTTCTTGATATTTATTTAATTTCGGCATTCATTGGTCTTGTTCTAGGAGGTTTAAACAGTTGGTATTGGTATAGAAATGGTTATCGTGGTGGAAAACTATTTTTTTTGGGTGTGATTGCATTTTTTGCAATTAGCCTCATAATTTTAAAGTTATTTTTAGATTAAAATGAAGGCATTACAGGATCATTATTTTGCAATAATTCAAACATTTCGTTTTTGGATAAATGGTAAATTCTTGCTCTTCTTCATTCCTGGGATTTTAATTTCCACAGCTTACATTCTCTATCTCCAACAACTATCATCCTATTCTACTTATATCGATTATTTAGATTACATTCCTTGGATTGGGTCTTATTTGAAAACTGGAGCAGACTTCTTGTATGGATGGCTAGAAGGACTCTCTTTATTCTTGTATCAATTTTTAATTATAAGTGTATTATCTCCATTTCATACGATTTTGAGCGAAAAGATAGACAATGAAATAACCAATCAAGATTTTAGAAATGGATGGGATAAAATCATCACCGATATTGTAAGGACCTTGGGTGTAGTTATTTTAGGTGGTATATTTTATTTAGTACTAAAATTACTTTGGATGCTCTTTGCTTGGATACTAGGAATCTCATTTCTTAATCCTTATGTTTCGATAATATTAATTGCCTTCTTTACTGGCTTTAATAGTTACGATTATTCTTTAGAACGTTATTCAATTTCCGTTTTTCAAAGTTGGAAATTTGCTCGAAAACACATCTTACACATGGTTTTAACTGGACTGATTTTTACATCTTTGATTTATATTCCTTTTGCTGGAGTAGTGATTGCTCCTGTATTTCTCACTACTGTAGGAACAATTTGTTTTTTGAGAATAAAAAAACGCAATGAAGAGGTTGGTGTAAACAGTTAAATATAACCCCCTTTACTTCAAATAACTATCCAAAACAATATGAAGTTTCAAACCACGAATTTCATTTCCTTGAGCAACGATATTCCCATCGCCATCAATTAAAAAAGTTTGTGGTATGGAACGAACGCCATACGTTTTGGAAACAGCACCTCCTTCGTCAAAACCATGGTATTTCCAAGATAGGTTATCCGTTTCTATTGCTTTTATCCACTTATCTTTTTCGCGGTCTAAAGAAACACTGAAAACTTCAAACTTTTTTCCAATGGTAAAATTTTTCTTTGCATACTTTTGATAAGCTTCTACAACATTTGGGTTTTCTCTTCTACATGGCCCACACCAGGAAGCCCAAAAGTCAATCAGCACGACTTTTCCTTTTAAATCGCTCAGAGATATTTCTTTACCATCAGGATTTTTTAACGTAAAATCAACTGCTTTTTTACCATTTTCAGGAGTTAAAAATGACAGTAACAGTAAGGATAACGCAATAAAGGAAACACTCGTCTTTTTTAACATAGAATTAATTCTTTAAGAAAGCCTACGAATATCGGCTCCAAGGTTGTTTAATCGAATATCAATGTCCTGATAACCCCTATCAATTTGCTCAATATTATGAATAAGGCTTTTCCCATCAGCTGAAAGAGCTGCTATCAATAGAGAAACACCAGCTCTAATGTCAGGGGAGGTCATTTGAATTCCTCGTAAATTCTGAGTTTTATTTAAACCAATTACAGTAGCTCTATGTGGGTCACACAGAATAATTTGAGCCCCCATGTCTATTAGTTTATCCACGAAAAACAGACGAGATTCAAACATTTTTTGATGAACCAAAACCGAACCTTTGGCTTGAGTTGCTACTACCAATACTATACTTAATAAATCCGGTGTAAATCCTGGCCACGGAGCATCAGAAACAGTTAAAATAGAACCATCGATGAACGTATCAATCGCATATTCTTTTTGGGAAGGAATATACAAGTCATCTCCGCGCAATTCCATATCAATTCCCAAGCGTTGAAACGTTTGTGGAATAATACCAAGATTGCTGTAGCTAACATCTTTAATTGTAATTTCTGATTGTGTCATTGCTGCTAAACCAATGAAGCTTCCAATCTCAATCATATCAGGAAGGATACGGTGATAACAACCGCCAAGCTCCTTAACACCATCAATCGTAATGAGATTACTACTAATGCCAGATATTTTTGCGCCCATAGCGTTCAGCATTTTGCATAATTGCTGAATATAAGGCTCACAAGCAGCATTGTAAATTGTTGTTTTACCTTTAGCCAAAACTGCTGCAAGAATGATATTTGCTGTTCCTGTTACAGAAGCTTCGTCCAAATGAATGTAAGTTCCTTTCAGTTTACTAGCCTCAACAGTGTAAAAATGTTCTTGCGAATCAAAGTTAAACTTTGCACCTAGCTTAATAAATCCTTCAAAATGCGTATCAAGTCTTCGTCTTCCTATTTTATCGCCACCCGGCTTTGGCATAAACCCTTTTCCAAAGCGAGCTAATAAAGGACCAACTATCATGACAGAGCCACGAAGACCACTTGCTCTCTTTTTAAAATCCTCGGTTTTAAGGTAATCTAAATTAACATCCTTTGCCTGAAAGACAAAAGTTCCTCTTTCAACCTTTTCAATTTTCACCCCCATAGCTTGCAAAAGACTGATGAGTTTATTTACATCAATAATATCGGGTAAATTTGCTATTGTTACTTTTTCAGGCGTTAACAAAACAGCACAAAGAATTTGCAATGCTTCGTTTTTTGCTCCCTGTGGGGTTAGTTCACCGCTAAGTTTTTTACCGCCATGGATTTCGAAAGATGCCATATTTGATTAATTTCTTAAAATTATTTTCTTCTTTTCTTAGACTTCGTAGTTTTCTTCTTGTGGTTATGATTATTGTTAGCAACTAAGCCAAACTCCTTTAAAATCTGACGGGTTGATTTTAATTCTTCAGGTTTGTCTAAATTCAATTTACCATTAGAAAGTTCCTCTAAATAGGAAGCGATTGCTTTATTTTCAACATTTTCTGTATGGAAAAGCAAATAGTTTTTCTTCATCAAATTCCCAAGAATACCTGTTAAATATTCTTTTTCATCCTCATCTTCTATTTTCGAAGCTTCTCGAATTATCGCTTCAGTGTAAGCGCCAAAATGACCATATTTACTTTTGTTTTTCGGATAAGGAACATGCTCCGGTTTTTTGGCTAGAAGTTCCTTTCTCGGAAGCGGATAAGGAGAGTCGATATCAAGTTCAAAATTAGACATAATGAATAAATGTGTCCAAAGTTTATGCTTGTAATCTTCAATATCTCGCAAATGCGGGTTGAGCTGTCCCATCACTTCAATAATGGCTTGTGCCGCTTTATTTCTCTCTTCTTTTGAAGAAATACTTTTAGCGTACTCAATCATATTTTGTACGTTTCGACCATATTCTGGAATATGCATTGTAGGTCGTTGCGTATTGTATGTTAATGAATTTTCAATAATTCTCATCGAATTTTTCAGGTATTAAAAAGTTAAAACAAAGGGAGGAATTTCACCCCCCTTTTAAATTTCATTTAGCCCCAAATAAGAATGGCGCCGATTACTCCAAGTGCAATAATTGTATAGATAAAACCTACTGCATTTGTTGACTCTTCAAAAAAATTATCTGACATGATATTTGATTTTTGCCATAAAGATAGTAATTTCTAAATGCTTCTTTTGGCAGAATTTGTAAAAAACTTTAAAAATTGAGCAAAATACGTTTCTAAAATCCGTAACTTGGTTGCGTTAAACATAAATTGAAATGACACATTTGAAAAAAAAGGTTTTAATTTTTATTGGTTTTTTACCTTTGATAGTATTCCTGTTCTCATGTGGTAAAGAGCCAGAATTAGAAGAGTATCCTTTTTTAACTTTTGAAGACCGATCCATACCATCTGTTTACAATTGCTTAGATTTTGACGTTGTTGACGAAGAAATAATTTTTGTTTGTAACAATATAACAATTGAACAAAAAATCGGCTTCTATCATTCACCTGATGGAGGTAAAGAATGGAATAAAATCGGCACTATCCCGTATGATTTTGAATTTTACGATTTAGATTTTAAATCCATTAGTTTTGTAGATGAAATGAATGGAATTGTCGTTTTTAATGATTTTGCATACCGTACTTTTGATGGAGGAAACACATGGAACCCTATAACAGTAACTTTCCCTCAAAATCAAGAAGAACAAAAATTAGTTTTTGCAGGAAAAAATCAGAATAATCAATTCATTCTTGCCGATTTCAAAGCGTTCAGCGATAGCCCTGATGGAATATATGTTTTAAATCCAACTGAAAACGAAGCTACAATGTTGTATCAATTTCCAAATCCGAACGAGTTGCATTTTAGCCATGGCAGAATCAATAACAATCACCTGTATTTGTTTACCCAGCAATCATCTTTCGGAATTAAACACATACTTCATTTAGACTTGACAAATGAAAAACTAGACTCTTTAACTCCTGAAGATTATAACATTAATACTATTTCAGATGTTGTTCATGGAAATGATCGATACCTCCTCTTGTACGGTAAATACTCTGTGCGTTTTTATGGAGATTATGAACATTTCAAGTATGTCGGTTACGCTACATCTTTTAAAAGTTTAGCTTATCTCGAGCAAGATGATTTATTTATTGTTGGTGGTGAAACGGCAATGCATTGGCACAAAAACGGTGCTTGGGAGACGATTAGAAATGAAGTTGGAAAAGGAAAAATAGACGGGATTGATATTAAAAAAATGAAAGTTTTTAGTAAGGATTTTCTCTATTTAATGGGGTCTCACCATTTTTCTAAGGCGAGAATACATGAAGTGGAGTAAAAAATAAGATTTTATAGTTTGGTTAGGTGTTAGGATGTCATTAAATGTTTTTCTAAAAGTAATCCAACAACATCATCAGCTTTAGATTTGTCAATAAACACCATACCAGTAAGTAATTGGTTAATCTCTTACCAAATGAACAAAACCATTGTTTTCAATCTTCTCAAGAGAAGTTGCTACTAAATAAGATATTTTATAAAAATAAACTCCTTCAGTTGCTCTATCTCCGTTTTTAGTAGTTCCGTCCCAGTTAAATAAAATGTCATTAAAGGTTTGTATTTTCATTCCCCATCTGTTAAATATCACCACTTCAAATTCTTCAATATACTCTTCGCCTTTTACATCTATTAACTTAAATAAGTCATTCGTACCATCTCCATTTGGCGTAAAAACATTTGGTATTTCAAAACTAGGTGGCTCAAATATCACCTCGATAATAAGTGATAATGAGTTATTGCAATACTCATTTTCAGCAAATAACACCACTGTATAAAGACCAACCTCATCATATACTTCAGTTAGGCTTGATTCATTCGAAAAATAACTATTGCCGTTTCCAAAATCCCAAAAGAAGTCATTTCCTAGTGCTGAATTATTTTCAAAATCTACGGTCAATGGTACAAAGCCAGAAGTTGGATTAGCAGAAAAGTTAACCTCAGGAATTTCATGAATAACTACAGTTACTTCTGATGTCCCTTCACAACCATTCTCGTCAATTCCTACTACAGTGTATGTTGCACTCACATCAGGAACAAATGGGACGCCATTCTCCACGTTGTTATTCCAGATGTATGTTTCTGCCCCATCCGCCGACAAAACTACACTCTCTCCTTCACAAATGTTTTGGTCCATTCCTGCATTAATCTGTGGCAAAGGATTAACAAAAACGGTTAATGAATCTGTGCTGGAACACTCGTTGTCATCCATCCCAACAACCGAGTAAGTTGCAGTTGTTTGAGGTGATATGGTTTCACCATTTTCAATGCCATTACTCCATACATAGGAAGAGCCACCACTTGCATTTAAAGAAACCGATTCTCCTAAACAAATCTCTGAATCACTGCCTGCATGGATTTCTGGAAGTTCAAAAACCTCGATAGTTACAGTGCCTTCTTGTTCTTGACTACAACTCAAATCGCTTGCCTCCTCTACTTCAATAAGGTCTATCGTAAAAGTTCCACTTTCATTTGTAGGAAATTCTAAGATGGCTGTACTTCCAGTGCTTATAATAGTTTCGTTGCTCCCATTGTTAATGGAATAAGTAAATGTATATGGCTCTTCTCCTTGTTCTCCAGAAAATATCACTTGCGTAGTTGAGTCATTCTTACAAGTTGAAAAATCTCCTGTAATTGAAGCCTCAGGTAATGACAAAACTTCTATTTCTAATGTAGAGTTAACATTGTAATCACAGGAGTTAATCTCTTCCACATCAAAACTAGTAAGTTTAGTTAGTTCTATGGTATATACCCCTGGAGTGTCTGTGTCGATAAAGTAGGAGGTGCTTTCTTCTCCGTTATCTGCACCTTGTGTAAATTCTGTCTCATTAATTGAAAAATGAAAAGTGTAATCCGGAGTGCCGTCAAAGGCCGTAAATACAACTTCAACAGGGTCGTCTCCCTGACAAACGGTAGTTGTAGATGCAGAAACTTCTCCATCGGGAACATCTGCAAAACCAGAATAAAACCCAGCGTAAGCCCTGTTTCCATCGCCGCCTAAAATTCCAACCATTAATGACCCTGAAGAATTTATTACTTGGTTTCCTGTAACTCCAGACACTTTGTAGGTTTCATATTCTCCCCCTTCAACTTCACTAGGATTTGTTAATGTTGTTCCATTCACCGTAACAGTCGCTCCTTGCTCGGTAATTATTTGTAATCCGCCTAAAAAAGTTACTTCACCAACTCGATGTGCATCAGGTATTAAATCAACACTATTTGCCAACCTGCAATGAAAATAAGGAATTAAACATAAACCTCCAGCGCCATTGTTAGTTGTTCCTCCTAAATGTTGATACACGTATGCAGGCTGTGACGTTTGAATAAACATATTTCTATGTGGCGCTCCTTGGTATAAATTGTTATTTAATAAAATATGTTCACCAGCATTTAAAGTAACAACTGGCGCAGCATCTCCATTGATAAAAACTTGTGTGTTGTTATAATGTGCAATAACGATTGGTCGTTCCATGGCATTATTTCCATTACCTTCAACCACAATATGGTCTGTTCCTAATTTAGAAATAGGAACAGATTGGTCTAACAGTATATCTTGACCTGTATCATTAATTACATTTCCGTTATGGTTGCCATTTGTTAAAACGATATTTCCTGTTGATTCAACAAGAGCACCTATAATTCCTGAAAGATTAGCTGGAATATCAGTATAGCCTGAAAACACAAATGACTCTCCTTGATTCAATGTTATTATGACGTTTCCACCAGGAGTTACTGTTCCAACGGGTTGAGAAAAAGATACGGCCGGGTCAAATTCTGAAACTGTAATAGTGTTATTGTCTTCTAGAGAAAGTATTCCAAAAACAAAATTTCGAGTACTTTGATCCAGAACCTGAGGAATTCCTCCAATGCGAAATTGTTTCCCGATTGCTTCCCTTCCTTTTCCAGTAAACGATTCAGCATGGGAATTAGCTCTCACACGAAATTCTGCAAAAAACTCCTCATCAGCACTTACAATTAGTCCTTTGTTGGAAACAGCGGTATAAATATCTTCTCGTTTAAGGAAGATTGGGAATCCATCGTCTTGTGACAAACCAACGGTATATCTCACTGGATTACCTTGACTTATCGTTTCTGATGCTATCCATCCGCCTGAACCATCTGTAATTGTTACTTCTATAGGAGTAGCTGAGGGAGTTGATAAATAAAGATAGTGATCCAATGCTTGCACATCAACACGAGCATGAAGTGGTGGGAAATAATGGACGGTGTCTAACTGTCCAACTAGTGTAAAATTCACCAATTGAAGTAGAATTAAAACAAAAAATGTTCTTTCGTTTTTTTTAACGATGTTATCCGAATGAATTATCGTTTTCATAGTAGCATAGGATTAAACCCGATATATTATATTCAATATCTTTTCAAAAGTAATTAATTTTTAGAATAAAATACTTCTAACTAATTACTTATAGAGGAATAAAACTGCTCAACATTAAACAAAGAATATTACTGTGTTCTAAATTAGCAGGTGTTTTGGCTCACTTTTTTATTGGTGTTGTTAGTAATGACAAAATCACCAATCCAAGCAGCTTAAAAAATTCTCCCATTCTTGCGCAATGTCTTTTTGAAGTACACAAGGAAATTTATTTTGTGCCCCTAATTTATTCTTTCTTTCCATAAAATCGTAAAACTTCTGAACCGGAAGCGCTTTCACCTTTGGTGTACGAAGTAAATTTCTTCTACAAACAGCATAATCGTCATTTAAACTTTCTAATGCCTCATTTAAATAAACTGAAAATAGTTGGTTATCTATAAGTTGATTAGACCCTAAATACCAATAATGTCTATCGTTATTCTTAGAAGGAACAACGCAAAATTCTAACACCTCAACATTCATTCGATTGGCTGCCACAGAAAGCGCTTCACGCATATTATCATAAGATAAGTGTTCACCGACCATATTCAAATAGTAATTGATTCTACCTGTAAGTTCAATGACTGGTTCATCTATTGAAGTAAAGCGAATCACATCACCAATGATATAGCGATATAGTCCGGCATTTGTGGTAATCACAATAGCATACGGCGTGTTGGTTTTAACCTCACTTAGTTTGAGTGTTGGAAGCTTTTCTATCATCCATTTTGACTGTAAATAAGGAAAGAATTTCTCTTCAATAAATTCATAGTAAATACCATGGTCACACAACAGGCTCATTCCTTTTTCGGAACCAATTTTCTGATAAGCAAAGTAACCCTCACTCGCTAAATATGTATTTTGAAAATAGATAGGTGTTCCGCACATCGACAATATTTGTTGTTTGTACGGTTCTATAAATACCCCTCCATGAACACAAATTCTAAGGTTTGGCCATAGTTCATGAATATGATTGAGTTGGTAGGTGGTAATTAACTCTCTAAACAATAAATTTATCCAAGAAGGGACTCCAGCTATCACACCAATATCCCACTTGGGTGCTTTGGTAACAATTTCTTGAATTTTTAATTTCCAATCACTTTGTTGAGCGGTTTTAAAACCCGGCTTAGTAAATGCTTTAAAAACAAAGGATTTATTTCTTTGTAATATTCCACTCAAATCGCCTTCTAGGTGTTGGTTGACTGATTTTAGCTTTGTAGAACCCCCCAATGTCAATACAGAGGTAGTAAAAAACGATGCTGGTAAATCTAATTGATATAAATCATAAATCTGTTCCAAGTTTGTCTTTTGAAACTGACGAATCATCGCTTGTGAAACAGGAATGTATTTGCTGGAACTTGCACTTGTGCCTGAAGTTAAAGCAAAATAACTCGTTCTCCCTTTGGAAATTACATTTTTCTCTCCTTTCCAAGTAGGATAAATCCAATTCCTGTAAAATGATTCATAATTATAAATTGGAACGTGTTCTTTGAAATGACTTTCTATATCAGGAAGAGCTAGAATGGTTTGAAAGTTAAAATGTTTTCCAAAAGTCGTTCCTTTGGCTTGTTGTAACAGCTCAAACAACACTTTTTCTTGGTTTGCAGAATTGCTATTTTTCTTCGATTTAGTTTTGTATCCTAATCGCGTTGTTTCCTTTAGCAAAGAACCTACTATTGACATGTGGCGAAATTTTATGCAATAGTAAAACCTAATTGTTTTCAGGAAGTTAAGCGAAGGTTATTGTTTGGTTAAGAGGGTGATTTTTGGGGATAAATTAAACAAAAAAACACTTGAGATTCAAGTGCTTTTTTTGTTGGTATGTTTTTTCTAAACTGTTTCCTTAACAAAAGCAGCTAACGCTTGAGCTAATTCTTCGTTTGCATTTCCGTAATGGTTGTTGTAGTCTTCTGTGCTTCTTCGAATTACTTCTTTCGCTTCTTCAGCTCCGTAAGTATGTGTTATTTCAACATTTTTAGAAGTCCCTTCCAAATCTTTATATGTTAGGAAGAAATGCTTTACACGATCCACCACCATTTTAGGTAAATCAGCAACATCTTTAATGTCTCCATACGCTTGGTCTCCTTTGAGTACTGCAATGATTTTATCATCAGCTTCACCACCGTCAATCATTCTAAAACCTCCAACAGGAATAGCCTCTGCCAAGATATTCCCGCGATTAACTCCTCTTTCAGTAATTACGCATATGTCTAGTGGATCTCCATCTCCAACAATTCCAGTTTTACCGGTTTGTTGCGCACAATATTCTGCAATTTTTTCCGCACAATACGTTTTTGGAACAAACCCATACATGCAAGGCATGTGGTTGGAAAACTTTTGTGGTCTATCAACCATGATATAACCAGAATCCTTATCTACTTCATACTTAATTGAATCAGAAGGGATTATCTCTATAAACGCATTTACAATTTCTGGTTGTTTGTCACCAACTTCAATCCCATGCCAAGGATGAGCAACATAACGCTTGTTTAATGCTTCTACTAGTTTGTTTATCTTTTCATTCATTCTAAGAATATTTAGCGTCAATTATTTCAATTTAGACCGACAAAAGTAACAGAAAATTTAATTTTACCTTCGCTTTTTTCTAAAACACTTCATTCGCTATTTCTTTCACCTCCATCGAATTAGACATGGTATAGTAATGAATACATGGAACATTCGCTTTTTTCAATTCATTCGATTGGTGAACCCCCCACTCAATTCCGACCTGTTTTACTTGCTCATTTGATTTACACTTCAGTAGTTCTTGAGATAGCTCTTCCGGGAAATCAATATGAAAAAACTTAGGTAAAAACGTAATATGTCTCAAGGTCTTAATTGGCTTTAAACCAGGGATAATCGGAACGGTAATCCCCACATTTCGACAGGCATCAACAAAGTCAAAATATTTCTTGTTGTCAAAAAACATTTGTGTCACGATATATTCTGCTCCTGCATCTACTTTTTGCTTTAAATAGGTTAAGTCCGTTGCCATATTCATCGCTTCGAAATGCTTTTCTGGATAACCCGCTGTTCCAATACAAAAATCAGTTGGCTCTAACTTAATATCATCAAAGGAATAATTCCCCTGATTCATTGCGTTTACCTGTTTGATTAAGTCAACTGCATAACTATGCCCATTGGGGTGCGGTGTAAAAGAGCTTTCCGTTTTTATGGGGTCTCCTCTCAATGCTAGTAAATTGTCTATTCCCAAAAATTGAAGATCAATTAATGCGTTTTCGGTTTCCTCTTTACTAAAACCACCACAAATCAAATGAGGTACGGTATCTACATCATATTTATGCATTATTGCAGCACAAATCCCGACGGTTCCCGGTCTCTTTCGAATCGATACTTTTTCTAACAATCCTTTTTCGCGTTCTTTATAGACATATTCTTCTCTGTGATATGTAACATTTATGAACTTTGGCTTAAATTCCATTAGCGGATCTATTCCGTCATAAATGGATTGAATACTCTTTCCTTTTAATGGTGGCAGAATCTCAAAAGAAAAAAGTGTTTCTTTTGCCTTTTGAGAATTTTCTATATGGTGAATTACTTTCATTATC
>SKGS01000182.1 GCA_007117355.1 Lishizhenia sp.
AACGTTCCGCAGCTAAGAAACGTGGGGCATTTCGGAACACTTTCCTGTCCGCCCGTGACAAAGGTAGCCACGAAGAACAAACCTGCGGAAACTACTGTCCGCCCCATGTTTTCTTAGCTGCTGTTGTAGCACGTTTTTTATTTTCCTTCATATTTTTCAATTGCATCCATAATTGCTCTTGATGTTGCTAAGTCAAATGGGACAAGATTGTTAAAATCATGAATTATTTCACTTAAGTTAACCTTGTTGCTTTTGTATTTTTTATTCAGCGTAGTAGTAATTATCGCTTGAATTTCAATTTTTTCCAATTGTTCATTTTTCAATTCGTCTATGAGTGTTTGAGCAGGGTTTGATGTAATATTGTAGCTCTTTTGAATTCTGGAACCAAATTGTTCAAGTGCTAACTCGTTAGTATTCGTCTTAGCTGGGTCTAAATCTATGCTCTCTTCATTTCTTTGAGGCCAAAATAATAGTCTTCTTTTCAGTTTTGTCTTAATTGCTTTCAATTCGATTTCAGTCATTTCACAACGAGTTCTGGAATTGTTCACAATATCTAAAGTTAATGTGCCTTGCATGAAGTAGCCTTGAATAGTCTGAGAAGTCGCAGTTAAATGAGGTTTTACTTTTACCAATCTATCCTTAGTGTTTCTAAAGAAGTTGATTAAATTGATAATTAGCAATCCGGTAGAAACTCCTGCTGCATAAATAGCAACCCAAAGAGCATAATTTGTCGTTTCCTGTTCTGGCATGTAATTACTTTTTCGGCTTTAGTAGAATTCTGCGTTGAATATCCATCAAATCGTAAATGTTTTCAGCCAATTCACGTCTCAACTCAACCGTGTCGTCAAGTTCATCATGGACTACTTCCGACCATATTGGTGTTGAAAGTATCTTGTCAAGCTTATCTCTCTGATTAGATAACTCGTGCTGGATTTCATTCAATTGCTTTAAAATTTCTTGTTTGTTCATATCGTTAGTTTTAATGTGCTACAACGGTTAGTATATGAAAAGTAGGCGATTTCGAAGCACGAAACTTTCTGTTAAATACAAAGTAAGATACGAGCCAAAAGCCTTGATTTTACTGCTATTTCGCCTATTTTTTATATACATTGTTACCTGCAGTGTTTTATTCCAAATCATCTTCGTTATCTAATTCCAAATCATTTAAAAATACATTTGTTCCGATATTGATTTGACCGTCATTTTGAAATTTAGAATAAAATCTATTGATAATTTCTAAACGCTCGTTTAACGACTTTTCTCTGTGAACACCTTGTTGATTCCATCTGTCAAATTCTATTAGAATCGAGACTTGTTCATCATCTGGTAGAGACCTGTTTTCTGTTCTAATTTGTTCAAATTGTTCTATGAAATCTCTTAAATTAGCTAATTCGGGATTGAATCGTGATATGAAAAAATAATAAACTGGAATTATTCCTTTACCTCTTAAAAGTGGGTCTTTATCTTCAAAAACGTCAACAAATTTATCTAATTCAGAAATAGTTTTGTTAATCAAATCGTTGCAACGTTGACTGTCATTTTGATTAGTTCTTACAAACGCATCTAATACACTATTAGTTAAAGAAACAAGTTCATTATTTGATTCAACGAATAATATTCTTGTAAGTAAATCTTGATATTGATATCTAGGGTTTTTAAACCTGATTTTTTGCTGGAAAAAATTATGGTTTTCAACAATCTCTCGAATTACTCTATTTAAATGACCTCCAATAGCATTTCTTTTCTCGGCATTAGTAAGGGCGTAACCACCGTTAAGGCGTAAAAATAACTCTTCAAGTTTATCTTCTTCATCAGTTACTACATACACAATATCTAATATAAATTCTTCGATACTAGAAGCGATAGTTGGATGTCTACTTGACAATTCTGAAAAACGAAGATTAGAAAGGTTTAAATTAGAATCTTCATAAAATACAAAGTTATCTGAAAGACTAAATTTATCATTCAGGTAATCTAAAATTGTTTGAAGTCTTTGCTTTCCGTCTATTACTGCATAACTGTAACCTTTAGGATTTAATATGTTGTTTGCTTCAACGAAATAATTAAAATAAAATTTAGGAATATCGAAACCGTTTATTATTGTGTCAATTAAAAGTCGTTTTCTATCCGTACTCCAAATCCCTCCATATCGCTGATAAATTGGGAAGAAGTCAATTTTCTCGTAAATCTTATGAAATGTTCCAACACTTAGAGGTTCCATTTCGCCTAATTTTAATATTTTAAACATCAGCCTCTAAATTTTGGTTAAACTCTCTTTTTATTTCAAGTGCTAAATTATTTAAATCAGGATAGATTGTGCTTTCTGTCATTCCTAAATAATATAATTGATTTTTAAATGCATTAATGTTAGCATTAGGGATTACAATTTTAGTTAGAAAATTATGGGCTTCTGCTTTATCCTCCAAATTGAATTTAGCTGTATTTGGGAATAGTGTAAATGTCCCTTTTTGGGCTGCAATTCTTTTGTTATTTAATGGTCCGGTTATGGCTATCGGATAATCAGCTCGTGCAGCTGCGTCAATTTTGAATGAAGCTTGAGCATTTCCATTAACCGATATATCTGGGATTTTGTCCTCTGGTGTTAAAACTACTCTAGTGCTTTCATTTAGAGTAATTGGATTTAGACACCATATTGCGGCATCTGTATCAATATTATCTTCTCTGAACATAATAGCAAAACCTAAAGCAACTAATGCACTACTTGACCAATCCAAAAGTCTCGTTGGAACACCGTGATGTTGCATTATAAATAGCCATTCCCAATAATTCTCAACAGGTCTGTTAGTGAGGTATGGTAATGCTCTGGATTTGAATTTCGTTTGAAATGATTGTTCGTATTTTGGTTCATAATTACCTCTATATATTGAAGGTGATAAGGAATAAATTTGATTAGAATTCCCTCTAAACCAAACAGAACTATTTGCCTGAGAAATTCTCTCAATCTCTGTTAAGAAGTCTGGAAATGATTCTGTAGTAATAATTTCTATTTCGGCATTCATTCTTTAATTTTTAGTTCGTTTGCGTTTTTTTGACATTGCAGGTAACGTCCCGTGGCTTGCTACAGTGGCGGGCAAAATAGCAATTCACTTTCGTTTCAATTCTCAAAGTTAATAAATATTCCTAAACCTTTCGTTTCAACTCCAAAGCCCCGCCATTGTTGCAA
>SKGS01000083.1 GCA_007117355.1 Lishizhenia sp.
GAAACTAAATCTTTAACATAAATGGTATATTGACGACGAGAAACAGTATCAATACTGTATGCCATTAACTTATTATTAGGGCTTACTGCTATTCCGCCAAGAGAAAAATAAGCATGACCCTTTGCTAATTCTGGACCATTTATAAGTATCTCTTCCTTTGCGTTCTCATCCCCGACTTTTTTACGAAGTTGTAAATGATAGTCCTCCCCTTCTTCATAGCGGCTAAAGTAACTGTAACCATTTTTTGTGTAGGGAACAGATTCATCTTTTTGCTCAATTCGTCCAACAATCTCATCGAACAATTTACTTTGCAGTTCTTCTGTGTGTTGCATTTGAGCACTTCGATAGTCATTTTCAGCTTTCAAATACTCTAGCACCTCTTTGGTCTGTTCGTCTTTTACTTCTGCCTCTTTTTGTTCATCGGTCAAGCGCATCCAGAAATAATTATCCAGTCGTTCATGATTATGCCACGTAATTGAATGCGGTACTTTTCGTGCTACTGGTTGATCGTCATTTTTTATACTTTCCATGTTTATCTCTTCATTTGATTTACAAGCTATCGCAGACATAGCAATTAAGCAAATACATATTTTATTCAGTAGTGTCATAAATCGTTGTGTTCAATAAAGCCCCAAACTTAGCAATCATTTTTCATATGTCACCACATAGGAAGTGAAAATAATTGTATTTTTGAAGCCCTATTTTGTAGGTAGATTAAAAAAACATATTCAAATTTTATGAAAAGAAGAGTTATTATTTTGTGCATGATTGCCGTAATTTCCTTTGGCAATTTATTGAAAGCAGACGAAGGAATGTGGCTTCCATTTTTATTAGGAAGAAACATGGAAGATATGAAAAAACTAGGTCTTAACCTTACACAAGAAGAAATATACAGTATCAATAATTCCTCACTAAAAGACGCAATTGTTTCTTTTGGTGGATTTTGCACGGCGGAAGTTATTTCTAAAAGAGGAATGTTGCTGACAAATCATCACTGTGGATATGGTGCAATAGCCGATGCTTCAACTGAGGAAAACAACATTCTAGATGATGGTTTTTGGGCTAAAGACCCAAGTCTTGAAATACCTGTTCCGGGTTTAACGGCTACTTTTGTTATTTCTATTCATGATGTAACGGGACAAATTGTAAAAAACCTCAACGATGATATGACTGAGGATGAGCGTGAAGCAAAAATCAAAGAAATATCAGCAGAATTAAAAAAAGAGCATACAAAAGGAACAAATTATGATGCCTTTGTGCGTGATTTCTTTGAAGGAAATGAATTTTATCTTTTTGTTACAGAAAAATATAAGGATGTTCGATTAATTGGAACTCCTCCTCAATCAATTGGGAAATTTGGTTATGATACCGATAATTGGATGTACCCAAGACATACAGGTGACTTTTCTTTATTCCGTATTTATGCTGGAAAAGATAACAAACCAGCTGATTACAGTGAAGAAAACAGACCGTATTCACCCAAACATTCTTTACCAATTTCTCTTAAAGGATATAAAGAAGGTGATTTTTCTATGATTTTCGGTTTTCCGGGAAGAACAGACCGCTATCTCTCTTCTTTTGGTGTGCAACAAGCTATCGAACTAGAACAGCCTAAACGTGTTGATATCCGAGCTAAAAAATTGGAAATTATGAAAAAATACATGGATGCTGACACCAAAGTAAGGTTAAATTATTCTTCAAAATATGCACAAGTGGCAAATTATTGGAAATATTTTATCGGACAAACCGAGCAGTTGAAAAAAAATAATGTTGTTGAAAAAAAGCAAGTAATTGAAAAACACTTCCAAGATTTTGCTAGAGACAAACCTAAGTATCAACCAGTATTAGGACTCATCCAAAGAGCATATGTAAATACCGCTCCTTTTGTTTATGCAAAAGTATATCAATCCGAATTTATCTACACCGTTGATTTGAATGTTAATGTTTTCCGAATGAAGTTTGTGGATGATGCTTACAAAGCTGGAGATGAGGAGAGAGGAAAAGCTATTTATGCTAATATTAGAGGTCTTTTTGAAAGTTTTTATGAAGATGCTAATTTGGATATTGAATTTGAAATACTTGCTGAAGTGTTGAAAATGTATTACAAAGACATGCCTTCAGATCAATTACCAGCAATGGTTAAAGAACTCGGAGAAAAAAATCAAATTGATAAATTCATCAGCACAGTTAGAAAAAAGTCTATATTCAGTTCGGCAAAAAAGTTTAATAAGTTTGATAAAAAATTCAACATTAAAAAACTTAGAAAAGACCCATTATTTCAATTAATTATGGAGATAAATACAGCTTTTGAAGCTGGGAATAATGTTTCAGAACACGTTGAAGCTAAGAACAATCTGAAAAAAGCGAACAGACTTTTTGTAAGAGGTTACAGAGAAATGGAGCCAGAAAGAAATTTTTACCCAAATGCAAATAGTACTTTGCGTTTAACATATGGTTCAGTTTTACCTTATTCACCATCGGATGATGTAAAATATCCAATTTACACGACTTTAGAGGGAGTAATGGAAAAAGAAGACCCTAATAATCCAGAGTTTGAAGTACCTGAAAAACTAAAGAAGCTTCACGAAGCGAAAGATTATGGTCGTTATGCGAATGAGAATGGAGAAATGGTTGTTAATTTCATTTCTAACAATGACATAACTGGTGGTAATTCAGGTTCTCCTGTAATTAATGCTGATGGTCATTTAATTGGTACTGCTTTCGATGGAAACTGGGAGGCGATGTCGGGAGACATTTACTTTGAACACGATATTCAACGCACCATTTCATGTGATATTCGTTATGTATTATTTATTATGGATAAATACGGCGAGGCACATAACTTGATTCAGGAGCTAGAAATAATTGAGTAAATAAGTTAATAAAATTCACCAAAAAAGCCCATTCACAAATGAATGGGCTTTTTTGTAACATGCTATTTTGGTTTAGTATTGATCTAGCAAATATTTAATCACATCGGTACTTGTAACAATACCTTTGATTGTGCCATTTTCCGATACAGGAAGAGAATGAAAATCTTCTTTAGCTAAAATCTCAGCAACCTCTTTTATAAGAGTATCAGGAGAAACAGATTTTGGGTTAGCTGTCATAACCTGATCTATTGAAAGCATATCTAAAACCGCTTCATCGGCATTATCTTGATTGTCAAAAAACATTCCGAA
>SKGS01000010.1 GCA_007117355.1 Lishizhenia sp.
CAAAAAGCCAGTGGAAGAATTTATGCAAAGTCAGGTACGATGTCTAGAATAAAAGCCTATAGTGGTTACGTAGACACCTATTCTGGAAAAACCTTAGCTTTTGCTATTATTGTTAACAATCACACTATTTCGAATTACCAACTTGTTAAAAAAATGGAACCTGTGTTTAATGCCATGGCGGTATATTAAAATGAAGGGGTGAATTGTTTACGAGCGATTCAATTCAAATGTATAAATACTTTTCCAAAAATCTGAAATATTGATTTGAGCACAATGTAACATTTTTGGAACTATTGATTCCTTAGAGAATCCAGGGGTGGTATTGACTTCAATTACATGTGGTTCATTGTCAACAATGATGTAATCTACTCGAGCTAGAGATCGCAATTGGAGAAGGGCATATATTTTGCGAGTCAACGCTTGAACGTTATCTGTCATTTCTGGTGAAATTCTTGCTGGAGTAATTTCCTCTGATTTCCCAAGGTATTTTGCTTCGTAATCAAAGAAATCTGTTTCTGGAACTATTTCTGTGCAAGGCAGGGTCTGAATTCCTTCGTTATTTTGATAAACACCACAAGTGACTTCTATGCCTTGCATAAATGATTCGCAAACAACTGTTTTCCCTTCCTTAAAAGCTTCGTTGATGGAATTAGGTAACTCACTTTCGGTATAAACTTTACTTATTCCATAGCTAGATCCTGAATCTGCAGGTTTTACAAACAACGGAAAACCTAGTGATTCTCCAATTTGAGATGAATTGAATGTTTCGCTATCCAATAGAAGAATTGATTTTGCTACAGGTATAGAAAATGATTTTAAAAATTGATTGCAAAACCATTTGTCAAAAGACAACTCTGAAGACAAAGCGCTCGCGTTGATAAATGGTAGTTGTTTCATTTCAAAATAAGCCTGAAGCTTTCCGTTTTCTCCTGGATTTCCATGAATGTATACGTGAGCCAAGTCTAGTTTTCGCTGACCGTCTTGTTGAGAAGTAAAAGAAAAGTCTTTTTCACTTACTACTAACAACTCGTCTTTATAATCTATTTTCCATCCTTCCCTCGATACAAATACTAAATACACCTCATAGTTTGAGGAATCCATCGCGTTTTTTATTTCTGTGGCACTTTTTACAGAAATCTCATACTCCGAGGAAAAGCCTCCGCAAAACAAACCTGTTAGCTTCTTCATATACATTTTTTGTAGAAACACTATTTAATGTACGAAGTAAACTAAATTAGGTGTTGAAATCCAATAAGGGATAAATAGTTTTCAGCAAAGCATTATTAATATGTTCAGAAATGAAGTTAATCTTTTCTCAAAGAATTATATGTATTTATGTAATTTTCATCATTTGGATAAGCTTCTAAAGCCTTTTCAATGATTATCAATGCGCTGTCTTGTTGTTGGTTGTAAAAATAACCGTTAAACATATAGTTAATGGCTTCTTTATTGGTAGGGAATTCATTATATAGTTTTCTTGCCGTGCGAATATATGAATCGTTATCATTTGTCTGTCTATAAATGTCGAAAAGATAGAAATAAGGACTCATAAATTTAGGGTCTATTTCAATTACTTTTTCAAAACCAGATATTGCGGTTTCAGTTTCTCCAATTAACATTGCAGCTCTTCCTTTGTCAAAGTGAGCATTAAAAAAGTAAGGCCATATTTCGGTCGCTTTACTGAAATGAGATACCGCTTTTTCTTGCATGTTTTTTCTTTCGATTTCAGAAATTTTGTTTTTTGGATTTGTTGAGAATTCCATGAGATTTAAAGCAAGTAGATTATTAGCTTGTGCAGAATTGTCTAAATGTTCAATGTCTCTGCTCATTAAGGTGATCGGGTCAACCCAGTCTTTGTTTCGAATGAATGTTCTACCAGCAAGAGAAACAAAGACAATAAGGACTATAATTTCTGCTTTTTTGAAATTGATAAACTTAAAGTTTGGCTGAAAATGGATGATTAACCCAGCGATTAATATTGACATCCCGGCAGATGCAGTAAAAGCGAGTCGTTCACCTACCATACCAGCAATGTATGTTACTAAGTTACTAAAGAGAATTATTGACAACAGATACCATACAACCCCAATACTAATTATTGGTTTTGACCGAGCAAAATAAATGGCTAAAATCACTAAACCAATATGAAATAATAATGATATCCATACCCAAAAATCGCTAAAGTTGGTGGTTTCCATTTTAGCATACCCGTAGTAAAAAGATAGCTCATTCGGAAAGAACATTAGTCTTGCATATTCACCCATTGTTCTAATACCTGTGGCATATTTTTCTGAGTTACTATGCGGGGCAACAAGCGTGTTTTCGACATATTCTAACTTCCTGCCTTCTTTTCGACCTTGGTTTTTAGTGTCAAATTCTTTGTATACCCACGACATGTCATCTTTTTGCGTTATACCTTGGCGGTAGGAGATACTTGCAACTTGTTCATCTACCACCAATGTGACTAAAAGGATAAAAGGTAATAAACGAACAAAATGAGCTTTTCTTATTTGATCGATTAATCCAACAATAGCAGACACAATTAAAAATAAAAAGAATAGTCCAATATCGTTTTCAAATGCACCGAACCAAACATGTGCTGCTGTGGCGGCTAAACCAAGGTAAAGAATACTAATCCACCTAAAGTAGAAAAAGGAATAAATAAAAAACAATAAAGCTGTATTTCTAGCAAAAGGCTTCCAGTTTAAACCGTCTTCATATAATTCAATTCCTGTTGCGATTATTATCGCAGCAATTGATAAACTTATTAAAAGCTTGTCTTTAACTCCATTTTTTAACGAATAAATCGTATAACCAACTAAAAGAAAAAAGCCGAGTTCTGAAAAATCGTTGTGCCCCAATAAAATACTCATGACAACTAGTTGACAGACAAAAATCAACATTCCATTTCGTTCATCTTTTTTAATTAATTGAACAACAAAGGGAATCGACAACAAGGATAATAGATATAGCTCGGTTAAAACTACAAGTCCAGTAGAGATCAAAAGTCCTATTAAAATGGAAGTTTTGTTCTGAAAAAAATCAGCGATGAATGATCTCCATTCTCGGCTTTTTAGTGCTGTGTAGGTGTAATGAAAAACAAAGCTCGTTCCTAAAGGAAGTAATGTCATTAATAGCAATCTCTTCGTGTTGTCTTCTGCAGCAATTAAAGC
>SKGS01000226.1 GCA_007117355.1 Lishizhenia sp.
CTGAATTACTTGAGCAAGGCTGAGCACAGAACAGTTTATCGTGATGAAATAGGGCTTTACGATGACGTTAGTAAAATTTATGATAAAAATGACTTTTCACCTCTAACTACTTCGCTTGTAGTAAGCTCTGGAATCAACCTAAAACAGTCTGTTCGTTTATTTATTAGATTAGAGCCAACATTTACTATTCAGCTAAATTCGCTATGGCGCACCAAGCCTTATCAAGAAAGACTTTATGCCGGAGGATTAAAGATTTCGATATTAATGAATAAAGAAAAATTACCACTTCCTCCCGAAGAAGAATGGGAACAAGACGAAGATTGGGAAGAATGGTAGGTGAGGGGAGGGGATACCTATTTTTCAATTATATTTATACTTGAAAATTCAAAAACTGTCATGAGGATTAAAGATTCAATCATAACCAACCTTATAAAGCAATATAAAGCCCATATTTCTGAAAGCAAACTAAATGACGAGCGCTATAAATGGGAATTATTACAAAATCATAGAGGGCGACCAAATACCGAAGTTGAAGATTTTGCAAAAGAATTCACAAGTATTAACTTCCAAAATCTAATTTATCACTTGAGTCCAGCAGTTATGAAAGATTTGCTGAATTCAGACGCCGAAGCTGTTAGAGAAATGTTTAAAGAACTTTTTGATGAATCTGTAACACTCACCCAAAGAATTAAAAATTTTAAAACAAAATCAAAACGGCTATATTTAGACTTGGGAGAAAAAAAGCAAAATCATCAAGACGAACGTGCCATTGCCTGTTATTTATCATTTCGTTTTCCCGAAAAATACACCTTCTATCAAGCATCATTTTATGTTGACTATTGTAATTTAACTGGAATAAAACATGCTAAAACGAACGAAAGGTACATTCATTATCTTGAGCTTTTAGATGAAATAGTTTACAATTACATAGAACAAGATACGGAGCTAATACATTTGGTGCAAAGTTATGTGCCCAATAATGATATAATTAATCCAAGGTTAATTGCTCAGGACATGTTAAATCAAATGCTCAGGAAAAAAGAAAATACAAACTACTGGATTTTCCAAGCCAACCCCAATCATTTTGATTTTGAAACAGCTTTACGAGAAAATATTTTGGATGATTGGACTGTTACCGCACATAAAGATAAAATTAAGCCAAATGATAAAATAATTTTATGGATTACAGGAAAAATATCCGGTTGCTATGCGCTTGGTGAGGTAATATCAGAACCTTACGACAAAGAACAATCTTCAGATAGTCATCTTTGGAAAACAGAAAATCAAAATAAGACTAAAGTCGATTTAAAAATTACACATAATTGGGTGGATGAACCAATACTCAAAGCAGACATAGAAAATGTCTCTGATTTAAGCAAATTGAAAGTAGGAAATCAAGGGACTAATTTTAGTGCTACGGAAAAAGAATTTAACGCTTTATTAGATATGGGGAAAAATAAAATCTCTAACAAAAAATACTGGCTATTCGCTCCTGGAGAAAACGCCTCAAAGTGGGATGAGTTTTACGAAGAAGGAATTATGGGACTAGGTTGGGAAGAGCTAGGTGATTTGAAACAATACAAATCGAAAAATGAAATCGTAAAACGTTTACAAGAACTTGAAAACACCATTGGGTCTAAAAAAAATGATGCCACAGCCAATTATGACTTTTACAAGAACATATCAATTGGGGACATCATCATAGCAAAAAGAGGTCGTTCAGAATATATTGGTTACGGGATAGTGCAATCAGATTATTTTTATGATGATGAAAGGGAATCACATAAAAAAATAAGAAAAGTAGACTGGAAAAAGAAAGGTTCTTGGAAAGAGCCTAACAAAGATATAGTATTAAAAACATTAACGGACATAACTCAATATCATGAGTATGTAGAAAGGCTTAAAAAGTTTATTGGAATCGAAGAAACAGCAATTACAGAAAAAATGAATATTCCCTTAAACCAAATCCTTTACGGTCCTCCAGGAACGGGAAAGACCTTCAAATTAAAATCAGATTATTTCCCAAAATATACGACGACTGAGGAAACAATAACAAAGGATGTTCATTTTGAAAATACAGTGCGAGATTGTTCTTGGTGGCAAGTCATTGCTATTGCGCTTATTCAGCTCGGAAAAAGTAAAGTAAGCGATATTGCTGAGCATCCATGGGTTATCCAAAAAACGAAATTATCGAATTCTAAAACTATTCGACCAACACTGTGGGGACAATTACAAAGTCACACGGTTGAAACATGTGAATACGTTAATGTTAAATCAAAACAACAACCTTTCATTTTTAATAAATCTGAAGACTCGCATTGGGAAATCTTGGAGGAAGAGGTTAAGGAACAAATTCCAGAAATTTATGAAATTATAGATTCTGTCGAGAATTTTAAACCGAACCCAAATAAAGAAATCAAGCGTTACACATTCACTACATTTCATCAATCTTTTAACTATGAAGATTTTATTGAAGGGATTAAACCAGTAATGAATGATGAGGACGGAACTAGTGAAGTTGCCTATCAAATTGAAGAAGGGATGTTCAAAGATATTTGTAAACGTGCTGAAATAGATCCTAATAACCGCTATGCCATCTTCATCGATGAAATTAACAGAGGTAACGTTTCTGCCATTTTTGGAGAACTCATAACCTTAATCGAGCCTGATAAAAGACTTGGTGCTGAAAATGAAATGAAAGTTAAACTCCCTTACTCTAAAAGCTATTTTGGGGTTCCTTCCAATCTAGATATTTACGGCACCATGAACACCGCCGACCGCTCCGTAGAAGCCCTCGATACTGCCTTACGTCGACGTTTTTCTTTTGTGGAAATGATGCCAAAACCGGAGCTACTTAGAGACAATGGCAAAGACCGAATAATCAACGAAATCAATCTCGTTGATTTATTACAAACCATCAACGACCGTATAGAAGTCTTAGTTGATAGAGACCACACCATTGGGCATTCCTATTTTATAAATGTTCAGAATCCAAGTGATTTAAAAAATGTTTTCAAAGACAAAGTTATTCCTTTGCTACAAGAATATTTCTTTGGAGATTACCAAAAAATGGAGATGGTAATTGGAAGCAATTTCTTTGAAAAGATAAACAATAACGTCAAGTTTGCGGTCGATCATCATGAATATAATGAATTGCCAAAACGTTACGTCTTGAAGGATTTAGCGAGCGATGATTTCGATATTATCGAAGCACTTCAACAACTCATGCGAATTAAAAAAGAAGAATAAACGCTTTCCTGTGATTAAGACCATAGATAGATACGAACACGATTGTTTATACATCGGTCAGGATGGATTTCAGAAAGTCCACTGGGAAGCTATGGTAAAACTCAACGTTGTTCACGAAGGAGCATATTTTGATGTTTTGCACAATGGAATAAAATTTAAACAGTTTGTTGGGGTACTACAAATTGAAAATCTACTATTGCAAATTCATCCCAAGGCAGACAAAGATGATACTGATTCGGCTTGGCGAGGTGTTTTATTGGAAATGCTTAAAGCCTGCGGGAAAATTGGGGCTCAAACTGCTGGAGATGCAAATGTAAAGCGTCAAAATTTCAATTTATTAGAAGTTTATTTCGAAGATTTTCTGCTAAAAGTGGAAAAACTGTTGCACAATGGATTAATCAAGCAGTATCGCAGAAAATCGGGGAATGTCAAAGCACTAAAAGGGAAGTTAGTTTTCAACCAAAATATTCGACACAATTTGGTGCATAAAGAACGATTTTACACCACCCACCAAGTTTACGATAAAGACCATTTTCTGCATCAAGTACTTGCTTTAGCCTTGGATATAATGGGAAAATTCACCCGTGGTTCTCGTCTCAATGACCGTTGGCGACGTATTCAATTGGCATTTCCCGATGTAAAACGCATTAAGGTAACAGCCAAGAGTCTTGAAAAGATAGTTTTTAATCGTAAAACCATGCCTTACAAACGCGCTTTTGAATTAGCCCGTCTGATTATCCTAAATTACTCTCCCGACATCAACAAAGGCACCAAAAATATGATTTCATTGCTGTTTGACATGAATCAACTTTGGGAAGAATATGTTTATGTGCAACTAAAAAAAGAGCTTGAATCTTCTGCTAATTCAAACTTTAACATACAAGCCCAAGCAAATAAAAGCTTTTGGAAGTTTAATAGTCTTAAGCCTGATATAGTAATCTCGGATAAAGGTAATGGTCGCAACTTTGTCATCGACACCAAATGGAAACGTCCGAGTTATTCAGCCAGCATCCAAGATTTACGTCAGGTTTATGCTTACGCACGTTTTTGGAAAGCGGAAAACGTAATGTTGCTTTACCCAGGAAATAGCGAGCAAAATCAAAGTGGTGTTTTTGAAACTATAGACGATATTCAAGGCGAAAAAAATCGTCACAAAGCATATATGAGGTTTGTCAAAGTAGTGGAAGATGGAAGGTTAAAGAATAATATTGGAAATAAAATAATAGAAGCTTTTATAAATTCGAACTTACAGAATACAGTCTGAGTTTGATTTCGCCATATTTCTCAATAAAATAATAAAGAAACTACTCCATCTCAATAGGTATATCTCGATTATATTTACTCGTAAAATACCAACGATACAGAAATAATAGAATTGATTCTTTAACAAAAGGCATCGCATATTCTTCTTCGGGGACACTAGAAGCATAGATTTTAAATAATCGGTGAACAGGTACTTCCTCATTTTCTGAAAATAAAGCGCGAATCGAGTCATTCACTGCATAAAATGGTAAGGACTGTATTCTTATTGAATCTATGTTATAGGTGTCTTCCACGCACAAGAGTATGTCACTCGGATTTTCATAGAGCAGCTTGGAATTGAAATCGTCTAATTTTAATGGTGGAGCAAAATATAATTCCTTACTTAATTTCCTTAAAAGTGCTCTATACCCCAAGTGATTTTTGGAAGTCAAATGCCCCTCTTTCATTAATTGTTCTTCAAAATCCGCCATTTTTTCCTTTACAGAAACGCCAAGGTTTAAATAGAAATCTTCCTGACATTCATTGAGTAAATGATATAAATCCTCGTTGTTTTCTTTTTTACAAGAAACAAAAAAGAGTGAAATTCCAATGAAGTAAACAAAGAGGTTATGCATTGATGTTAAAATATAGGTTCAAAAATAGCAATAAAAAAATCCCGATAAACTTACTTTACCGGGATTATAAATTTTTGAAAATATTATAAATGGATTACCTCATCGTATGCAGCTGCTGCTGCTTCCATTACAGCTTCTGACATAGTTGGGTGAGGATGAACAGTCTTTATTAAAGCTTCTCCTGTTACTTCGAGATTTCTAATTGCCACAATTTCTGCAATCATCTCTGTTACATTGTAACCTATCATGTGGCCACCTAGTAACTCTCCATATTTTGAATCAAAGATTAATTTTACAAAACCATCTTTCGCACCTGCTGCGCTTGCTTTTCCAGATGCTGAGAACGGGAATTTACCTACTTTAACCTCATAACCCGCTTCTTTTGCTGCTTTTTCTGTCATTCCTACAGAAGCAACCTCAGGTGAACAATACGTACAACCTGGAATATTTCCATAATTAAGTGGTTCAGGATGATGACCAGCTATTTTCTCTACACAAATAATTCCTTCAGCACTTGCAACGTGAGCTAAAGCAGGACCAGGCACACAGTCTCCAATAGCATAGTAACCAGGCATATTTGTTTGGTAAAAGTCATTAACTAAAATTCGACCTTTATCTGTTACAATGCCTACATCCTCCAAGCCTAAGTTTTCAATATTTGCTTCAATACCAACCGCAGAAAGAACTACATCACATTCAATGGTTTCTTCTCCACTTTTCGTTTTAACCGTAACCTTACAACCTTTGCCAGATATGTCCACTTTTTCAACTGAAGCTTCCGTTTTAACTGTGATACCTTGTTTTTTCAAGGACTTTTCTAATTGCTTAGAAACATCTTGATCCTCAACAGGAACAATATTTGGCAAATATTCTACAATAGTAACCTCAGTACCAATCGCATTGTAGAAATAAGCAAACTCTACTCCGATTGCACCTGAACCAACAACCACCATTTTCTTTGGTTGAGATTCTAGCGTCATTGCCTCTCGGTAACCAATTACTTTTTTTCCATCTTGTGGTAAGTTTGGTAATTGTCTTGAACGAGCACCAGTTGCAATAATAATTCCTTTATCGGCTGAATACGTTTCTTTTTTTCCTTCCGCATCGGTAACTTCTAATTTTTTACCTGCAAGTAGTTTACCCGTTCCCTTGATAACATCAATTTTATTCTTCTTCATCAAGAACTGAATACCTTTACTCATGCCATCGGCAACTCCACGGCTTCTTTTAATCATAGCACCAAAATCAGCTTCACCACCTTCTACTTTTATTCCGTAATCAGAAGCATGATTCAAGTACTCAAATACGTTGGCACTTTTCAAAAGCGCTTTTGTTGGGATACATCCCCAGTTTAAGCAAATACCGCCCAACTCCTCGCGCTCTACTACCGCAGTTTTTAATCCGAGTTGCGAAGCTCTAATCGCTGCAACATAACCTCCAGGTCCACTACCTACTACAATTACATCGTATTTCATTATCTCTATTTTTTTTATAATTAACCCGATTTAACTCGGAAAAAATTAATGATTCGTTTAAAATAGCCTTTATTTAATGAGTACTTTACAAAATATTCATTCAGTTGGGTTATTTCATTGAAGAATACAAAAAAATACCCTTTGACTAATTTGAACTTTTCAATTAATATCGGATTGCGAAGTTAATGATATTTGTTTAAAAAACAGTATTTTCATAAAGACAGAAAACAAAAAGAGCTCACTATAAAAGCAAGCTCTTTTTGAAGAATATGAGAATTAAATTATTCTATAATCAATTTGTTTGTGCTTATACCTTGCGCAGTACGAATTTGTACTAAGTACATTCCACTTGGGAAGTCATAGTTATCAACAGTAACCTCTTGGTCAAGCAACTGCTCTTTTGTTGCCACAACCTGTCCATTCAATCCAATAATTGAATAAGCTTCAATTGGCTGGTCAGAAACAATTTTAAATGAACTGCTTGCAGGGTTTGGATACATTGTAAAGTTTGGTTTTTCTACCTCATTTACAGAAAGTGTTTGGTCATAGAAACAATATTCTGCTTGATCACAAACAAAGTGTAAAAAGAAATTTGTTACATAATTGATTGTTGTATCTAAATAAGCTGCATTACCAACATGCGGAACATGATCTTGTCCAAAGAAAGGCTTAAAGCAATTTTGAAGTCCAATCTCATCTGCTTTTTGGTGAATAGAGAAACTACCCGATACTTCAATGATTTCAAAAATAGCCACAGAAATCATATCTGTAGCATATGGTACAGTTCCATCCTCATCGCCGTGTAAGCTTATTACAGGAGTATCATCTGCATTCATCCATTCTACATCACCTAAAGCACCCGCTAAATTTGCAATAGCTTTTAATTCAGTAGAAAAACCTGGATTACCACTATCTCCTTCAATTCCTCCTGTCAATCCTGGCTTTGAGAAATCAATAGACTCTGGAATTTCTGATTCTTCATCTAAATATGCATGATGTACCGCCATAAATCCTCCAGCTGAGGAACCAACAACAAAGAAATTATCTGTGTCTAATTTATATGGGTTTCCGTCTTCTTCAATTGATTTTCTAAAGAAACGAATAGCAGCTTTCAAATCTTGAGTAGCTCTAAATACTGCTTCTGAAGCATCTCCTTCACTTGGACCAGTTGGAGTTAATAGGTTGTCCATACCTAATCTGTAGTTAATAGATGCAGTAACATAACCTTTTTTAGCAAACTCTTGAGCCATTGGAACGACATCATCTCCAGTCTTACTACCAGCGATAAACGTACCACCGTGAGCAAAAATAATTAATGGTCTTTCTGATTCTGTATCGCCTTCTGGTTCATAAATATCAACTAATAAGTTAACATTGTTTCCATCTCGTCCTGTGTTGCTACCATACTGAACATCCGATGTCAAGTTGAAATTATCAAAAACAGGAAGTCTATATCTTCCTTCGGAGCAGTCCTGAGCTTGTGCTGTAAATAGCAAACCTACTGCTGCTAATCCTACTAAGTAAATTTTCTTCATAATTAAGGGTTTATATAGTTTTAAAATTTATACGAAAACGACACACCTGGAATAAAAGCACGAGAAGACCAAACCCCAGCAAACTGAGTTTCTAGGTTGGTATCTGAACGCTCTCCTGGTGTTACAAACAAGAAAGAGGCATCTACTGTCAACTTCTTGTATGTGTAACTAGCACCTATGGAAACACCAATTTTATCCATGTCTGGTGTTTCAGGAGTCATAAATCCATCTTGAACTGGAGTGAAATCATAATATGTTCCTGCTCTTAGGGTTAACTTTTCATTAAGTTCATATTCTGCACCTAATCTTAAAATCACTACATTTCTATATTGTCTTGGAGAGTTAACATCTTCCAAATTATCCGTGTTTTGTTCGAAATCAAAAGACAACGTATCGTAACTGCTCCAAGCGACATAATTCATGTCTAAAGCTAAAGTTAATTTTGCTGAGGCTTTAATTCCTATACCTAAATTGAAAACGCTTGGTAAATTTAATTGAGTAGTAAAATTTGTTTCAGGGAAGTTTGCGTTCAATGCCGGCGGAACATCAAATCTAGCTTTACCTTCGTCAAGAGAAACACCGATTCCTGAGCGATAACTTGCACCAATAGAAATGTTTTCTGCAACATCATAAAGTACTCCAACGTTAAAGCCATGACCAATACCAGCTCCACTTAAGTTTGCTTCACCGTATTCACCGTTATTTAATTGAAGCGGAACAGCTCTACGAAGAACAAAATCACCCGTTCCAAAAACATAACCCAAACCTATTCCTAATCTTTCATTAACTTGATAAGCAACAGTTCCTTGATAAAAAATTGCACGTAATCCCATTTCGCGAAGTAAAAACTGTCCTTTCCAGTCATCATCATAAGCTATACTACTTCCAAATGGAGTGTAAACGCCTAGTCCAAATACAAATGGAGAATCATCAGATAATTTAAAAGCTGCGTAACCATGAAAAGGCGTACCTATATCGTCAGTTTTTTGCGCTTGATAAATACCGGGTTCAAATTCACTATATCCGACATAAGCAGAAATTAAGTTAATCCCAATTAAGACCTCCGAACGTGAAAATGCCAGAGCACCAGGGTTGAAAAACCCACTTGCTGCACCAAGTCTTAAACCTGTACCTGTATGCCCCATACCGGCACTACGGTTACCTTGTAAGTTTACTTGAAAACCTCCAGCAACAACATTTAGAGAAAGTGCCAGACTAAAAAGGAAAGTAGTAATATGTTTCACAGTGTTTATTTTTTACAAATTCGATGACCAATATAACAAAAAAATAACACTGAATTAATTATTGTGAAAAATAATTTAGTTTAAACTGTCTAATAAAAATAGATTAACAAGACATCTCCTCTCTTTAATCTGCTGATAACAAGGCTGGTTCAAGAAATTCTATCGAGTTAATTTTTTAAACACTTCTTCCAACGAATTTTCTTCTTTACGTAAGGATAGTATCAACCAATTTTGTTTTTGCGCTGTTTGAGCTAATTCTTTTCTCAAATCTACATCCAAATTAGATTCAATAATAAATGAGGTTTCGTTTAGCTGTTTTACTTTCTGAATAAATTTAAGACTTTTTAGGGTATCGCTTTTTAATGTAGATTCAAACTCAACAAAAACCACTTGAGTAAGACTATTTTCTTGCAAACTAGTAGCTTTATCATTAGCAACTATTGTTCCATTTTTAATAATAATCACACGCTCACAAATAGCTTCTACTTCTTGCATGATATGTGTGGAGAGCATTACTGTTTTTTCTTCACCTATCTTTTTTATCAACTGGCGAATATCTTCTAATTGATTAGGGTCTAATCCTGAAGTTGGCTCATCCAAAATTAAAACTTCAGGGTCATGAATAATTGCTTGAGCCAATCCAACCCTTTGGCGGTATCCTTTTGAAAGCGCTCCGATTACTTTGTGTTGCTCTTTCATCAACCCAACTGTTTGAATCATTTCGGCAACGCTTTCTTTTTTATTTGGAATTTTATAAATATCAGCGACAAAACCTAAGTATTCTTTAACATACATATCCAAATACAGTGGATTATGCTCAGGGAGGTATCCAATTTTCTTTCTGACTTCCATCGGATGTTGTTGGATATTCAACCCACAAACTTCAACCTCGCCCTCACTAGCAGGAATAAATCCTGTTATTATTTTCATGGTAGTTGATTTACCTGCACCATTTGGTCCTAAGAATCCAACTACCTCTCCTTTTTTTGCCTTAAATGAAATATTATTGACTGCGGCTTGCTCTCCGTAATACTTAGATAAATGTTTTACTGATATAGACATTACAATACGTTTGAATCACGAAGATATAATTTCAATGATAAATGCGCTTTAAAAAAGGTTAAAAAGAATATTTCAGCGCTAATTAATCACTAAACGCTCCATTCTTGTGGAATTGGTAGAATGAACTAATACAGAATAGATGCCTTTCGATAAATCAGAAATAGAAATGGATTGACTTTGACTTATTGTTTTCCAAGAAGCATTTTTCACTACTTTTCCATCTAAAGAATAAATGATGATTTCTGAAATCCCCGCCTCCCAATCAACAGATATAGCTTCATTTGAAGGGTTGGGATATAATCGAAAATCGTCTTTTGAATCGGGACTCATTGTACTTAATGGATTATCTACTGTAAGTTGTAACCAAGCTTCATCGCAAAAATCAAAAAGCGTTTCATTACAAATTGCATACTTCAAAGAATCTAATCCAACATAACTATTTGGCGTGTAAAATACACCTTCTTCATTAGCTGTTGCATTACCATTCTCCGGAGGAGTTACAATATGAAAAGTTGGTTTTATGGTGAAATAATAACTATCGTTTGCCCCAACTTCGATTAGCATTTCTTCGGAACCAACCACTAACGCAGCATCATCATTTGCATTAAGCTGAGAAGCCATCGGGGTATAACGAGCCATAAATTCCTGATAATATTGATTAGTAATTTTATCATTGAAAATGATTAATGTATTTTCATCATTTCGTTCCTCTGCACTAGCACTCCAATTGTGTGAACCTGTAAGTACAAAAGGATTATTATTTGAAATAAAATTGGCAATCATTAATTTATGGTGCAAGGTGCCTGTGATGGAAGTATATTCTGCTAATCGACCATGAAGACTATTTTGCAATGATTCAAAAGTACTCGTTTGTGCCTCTGAATTAACTAATACCGCTACGTTAGAACCAGATGCATTTTTAAAATTTATTGCACTAGTAATGTCATTTCGCGTAATTAACATCGTATTTACCGCTAGTTCATCATTTGCGTCTTGAACCGCTTTCAAGATTCTTTGATTAGTGCCATCTGAAGGGCTAAAATAACACTCAACTCTGCTATCTCCAATTTGCAGAAAATGAGGTGTATCATCTTTTTTATCCTGTCCAAAACGTGAATTTTGGGAATTCGGCAATATACTGGATCCACCCCACATTTCTTCAAATTCCATGGTATAGACTTTTGCCAGTGACTGGTCTTGAATAATAATCACATTATTGGCATCCGTATTAATTTGTTGCGTAGTTAGATTCGTAGAACCTGTCCAAACAAAAGGTTTATTGGGATTAGAACTATTTGCATCAAAGACGAAAAATTTATGATGCATCAAGCCTATTCCTTGAAAAAAATCAGCAGCCGGACTTTCTAATCTTGGGATATCAGGGTGAAGATTTTGAATACCTGTATTCCCTGTGTTTTCATTATAAATCACACGTACTTGAACACCATTTAAAAATGCCTGATTCAATGCTTCAATATAGTTTGCAACAGAACTAGAATTGGTGGTATTATAAACAGCTAAATCAATAGATTCTTCCGCTCTTTCAATATATTTCACCAAAGTATCGTCTATGGTATTGGGCAAATGAATAGCAGGGTTGGCAGGTGATGCATACGATAAATCTACTGGCTGATTAAAGTAAGCAAGCATATTTCCCGAAGACAAGGATTTGGTAATTCCTACAATGGTATCTGATTCTGAAATAGAGGAACCACTTTCTGAAATAAGCTGAAAATAAACCAATGAAGCAGGCTGCAAACTTGGAATGGTTATCGAAGGCTGAGCTGTATTTCCTCCCGATAAAACACCTAGTTCCAATTGTGGAGTTAAACCATATTTAATAGACGAATTTGATGAACTAGCATTTTCCCACGAAATGGTAATACTGTTTTCTTCAATCGTTACAAATTCTAGCGAGTTTTGAATGATTTGGCTGTATCCATGGCCTGTTAAAAAGGTTAGGACGATAAATAGTAGATAGTACTTCATATTATTTGACTTCACGAATTAAAAACAAATATACAGGAAAGTGGTCACTGTACCCTGCTAAATATTGTCCTCCAGCAAAACTTCTGAACGGATATCCTTTAAATCTACCATCAGCTTGTCTTAAAAATGGTTTATTGAATACAACTGCTTTGTAAAATTTGAATTGCTCATCATATATCCCATTTTTAGAAACCAAGGGAGGAGTCAGCATAATTTGATCAAATAAATTCCACGAATCTCTCCATGCTAATGTTCCTATCCCTTTTTTGAAAAAATACTCAAATGGATTAAATACTGTTTCCTCAGTCATTTTTCGTTCTTTTCCTACTGAACGCATATTTTGCTTTACACTAGTACTTGTTGGATCATCGTTTAAGTCTCCCATGAAAATCACTTTCGCATTTGGACCTTCTGCCTTTTGAATAGAATCAATTATTCCACGAGCAAGGTCGGCTGCTGCTTCTCTTAACGGTGAACTTCTTTTTTCTCCACCTCTTCTACTTGGCCAGTGAGCCACAATGAAGTGAAAACGTTCACCTAATAAATCTCCTGAAACCAATAATTGATCACGTGTGTAAAAATTGTCCATTCCTTCAATTTTCAAGGTGTAAGATTTACTACTTTCAACGGTATAATATTGGGGTAAATATATCAGTCCAACATCAACACCTCTTTTATCAGGGGAGTCATAATGCACTATCTCGTACCCTCTACCTTTTAGACGCTCAGTATCTATAAGGTCTTGAATTACTTCTCTGTTTTCAATCTCAGCCAAACCTAATACAGCCATACCATCTGGAGTTTTTTCAGTACCAAGTTGCTCTATGACCTCAGATAATCGATCTAATTTTTCGTAATAACGTTGTGTTCCCCATAGATTTGATCCTTCGGGAGTATATTCCAAATCACGAACCCCAGGGGTATTTATTGTATCAAATAAGTTTTCTACATTATAGAATCCAATGCCCACTAAAGTATAGTCTTTCCCTTTCTCTTGACCGATTACTTGAAATCCGACCAAAAACGATAAAGCAAAAACAAAGGTTTGCTTCGAAAAAAATTGTTTAAAACTTATTAAGTAATTGTTAATTATCATGTCTAATTTATATAATTATTGATTTTCAATATTTTAAAACATCATATAATATTCAAAGAATGAATTTTAACAGCGAAATTACAAACTTAGTGCCGTTTTGTTATTATCAAATCATTAATTCTTAAAAATGATTAAATTTTAACAATGAATTACTCTAAATTTGCAGCATGCTTAAATGGATTAATACAACACTATTTTTCGCTTTTTTGAGTTTTGGCTGTCTTTACAGTCAATCTAAAAACGATTCAATCAAAGCGAAATCAGCTGCTGATTCTGCTGCACGAAATATAGAGAACCGAATTCCGGTTTTTAATATGGACTCAGAAGGAGATTCAGATTTTGGATCTCAGGATATTTCTGGACTTCTTCAATCCTCCCGAGATGTATTTACATCAACCGCTGGATTTAATTTTGGTCAAGCAAGATTCCGAATTAGAGGTTTAGGAACAGAAAATAAAACCGTTTTTATAAATGGTATTCGATTAAATGACATGGAAACGGGTAGAGCCATTTGGTCTAGTTGGGGAGGTTTAAATGATGTTACGAGATACATGGATGTTCAAACCGGCGTTGTTGCCTCTCGTGAAAGTTTTACAGGATTGATGGGATATAGTAGTATAAATGCTAGAGCTTCATCGTTACGACCTGGGACAAAAGTTTCTTACGCAGGTACAAATAGAGCTTATAACCATCGATTCATGGTGACTCATGCAACAGGGAAAAGAAAAGATGGTTGGTCTTTTGCAGCTTCTGCTTCCAGAAGATATGCTGGAGAAGGGTATGTTGAAGGAACTTTTTTCGATGCATGGGCTTACTATTTAGCAGCTGAAAAAGAAATCAATAAAAAGCATACGATTAATGCGCTTGTGTTTGGAGCACCAATTATCCAAGGAAGACAAGGAATGGCTGTTCAAGAAGCGATGGATTTGGCTGGAACAAACTATTACAACCCTGATTGGGGATTTCAAAATGGTGTTAAACGAAACGCTAGGGTAAGTAATTTTCACAAACCAACGGCAATGATTAATCATTACTTTAATATTAATGAAACAACTCAACTTACTTCTAGTATTTTTTTCCAAGGGGGAAGAGGTGGCGTAACGCGTTTGAATTGGCATGAATCCGCTGATCCAAGACCGGCATTTTACAGATACTTGCCCTCGTTTTTTGAAGAAGGATCTTCTGATTACCTAGCTACAAAACAAGCTTGGGAAAATGATGTAAACAGAAGACAAATTAGCTGGGATGATTTTTACCATGCGAACAGAAAAAATCTTTTCACTGCTGAAAATGTTAACGGTATTCCTGGAAATAATGTTACTGGAATGCGGTCTAAGTATATGTTAGAAGAAACACGCTACGATCATATTCAGTATGGAGCAAACACCGTTTTAGAGAAAAAATTATCACCGAAAACCGTTTGGACTACGGGCTATAATCTTACCATATATAAAGGGAATGTTTACAGTCAAGTTGCTGATTTATTAGGAGGAGACTTTTGGCTTGATATTGACCAATTTGCAGAACGAGACCTGAACGATGAAGCGATGGCAATCAATGACCTTAATAATCCAAATGCATTGATTGGGGTTGGTGATCGTTATTGGTTCGATTATATCAATAATATTGACAGACAAGAATTATTTACCCAAATTGAACATGATTTTGGTAAATTTGAAGTATTTGCGGCGGCAAACTACACTTGGACACAGTTTTGGAGAACAGGAAATATGCAAAATGCGCGTTTCCCAGACAATTCTTATGGTGATTCTGAAAAACAAACCTTTCACAATTACGGTTTTAAAGGTGGCTTAACATATAAAATTTCTGGTCGTCAGTATATCACAACAAATCTAGCTTATATGACAAGAGCTCCATTTATGAGAAATGCTTATGTTTCTCCTAGAACAAGAGATGATTTAGTTCCAAATTTAGAATCAGAAGAATTATTAAGCGGCGATATTAATTATTTTCTGCGCTACCCAAAATTAAAAATGAGAGCATCACTTTATTACGCTCAAGTGAACAACCAAACATGGATGCGCAGTTTTTACCATGATGAATACCGAACATTTGTAAATTATTCCATGACTGGAGTTGATAATTTGTTCACTGGTGTTGAATTTGGAGCAGAATGGAATGCAACATCGACTATTTCAATAAATGGCGTTTTTGCACATGGACAAAGTATTTATAATTCTCGCCCTACAGCAACAATAGCAAGAGACAATGATTCAGAATTAATAGCTGAAAATAGAACAGTTTACTTGCAGGATTTTAGATTGGGTGGTATGCCACAAACAGCGGCTTCTTTAGGTGTTCGATACAACTCTCCCAAATATTGGTTTATTGGAGCTTCAGCTAACTTTTTCGACCATATTTATTTAGATCCTAATCCAGATAGAAGAACCGAAGAAGCGCTTTCTAGCTACGTAACAACAGATCCACAATGGAGAGAAATCATCGAACAAACGAGATTAGACGCCAACTTAACCATTGATATTTATGGTGGAAAATCATGGAGAATTAAAAAGAAGTTCCTGAACTTCAATGCAAGTATTAGCAATGTTCTAAATAATCAAAACTTTCGAATTGGAGGATTTGAACAATTACGTTATACACCAGCAGATATTAATCGTTTTCCGCCTATGTATTCTTACTTATTCGGATTTACATTTTTTGCTATGGTTAGTTTATCACTTTAAATAATTTTATGAAACCAATATTTTATCTTTCGGCACTATTAACAGCATCATTACTTCTAATCGTTTCTTGTAAAAAATTGGAATATGATGAACCACCAATCAAAGACATACCGGTTGGTAATATTTTAACCATTCAAGAATTAAGGGATTTATTCGAAGGAGAGTCGGTTCGTTTTGACGAAGATTATTCCGTATATGCTACAGTTACCATGGATGATAGAAATGGTAATATTTTCCGAAATGCCTATCTTCAAGACGAAACCAATGCTATTGTAATCAGAACTAACTTTCCCGGAGGTTTATACCAAGGAGACTCTGTAAGATTGTACCTTAAAGGAACCGTTTTAGGTTCGTTTAATGGTTTATTACAAGTTGATTCTGTCGATGTCAATAAAAATATCATCAAGCAAGCAACAAAGAAAAACATTAACCCTAGAGTGGTTACTATTGAAGAATTAATTACCCAAGATTTGCAATCGCAATTGGTTCAACTTAACAATGTAGAGTTTGAGGCTTCTGCTTTAGGTTTAACATACGCAAATGCGGCGAATCAACAATCGCAAAACAGAACGTTGACGGATTGTGATGGAAATACAATTATTGTTAGAACGAGTGGATTTGCGAATTTTGCCAATGAAACCGTTGCAGATAAAAATGGAACTTTGATTGCCATCGCCAATGAGTTTAACGGTACTAAACAGCTTTTAATTCGAGATACGGAGGAGTTATCGATGTTTAATGAAAGATGCACAGGCGGAGGTAGTACACCAGAAGACGCATACTTGTTCAAAGATTTTTCAGACCAAAGTATTACATCTGGAGGTTGGAATAGTTATGTAGTTCAGAGTTCTCCTGGTAGTCATAATTGGACAACTTCCAGTCAAGGTTCTCCGGGAAATTATTATGCCGTTGCTACTGGTTGGACAGGGTCTTCAGCTGATGAAACAGACTTATGGTTAATTTCACCACCTTTTGATTTAAGTCAAGCGCAAGCACCTCAACTTTCGTTTAGATCCTCAACTCGATTTAACGGTCCAGCTTTAAAGTTAATGGTTTCCACTGACTATGATGGTGTGAGTAATCCAACTACACAGGGTACTTGGACAGACTACTCTTCATTTGTTACTTGGTCGCCTGGAGATTTTCAATGGACAAATTCTGGTGTGATACCCATGTTGGCATTTTTAAGTCAGCAAAATGTTTATATTGCTTTTAGATACACAAGCGGAGATGCAGCTGGAGCTGCAACTTGGCAAGTGGACGACATTATTATAAATGAAAATTAATAGTTAAATTATGAATACAAAAATCACAAATTCGTTCTCCATTTTCGTAATGATATGTTTGAGCGCTTTCGCTTATGGTCAAACCTATTTTTCTGAAAATTTTGAGGGAAGTTCTTTGACTTCGAACAACGAATGGACAGTTTTCAACGTTGTTCCTTCAACAAGTAACCTGAGCTGGTTTCATGATACCAATCAAAATCCGGGTAGAGCAAGAGTTTCTAATTACATCAATGCTACACAAAGCAATGAAGCTTTAGAGTCTTGGTTAATTACATCCAACATTGATCTATCAGGTGCTTCTTCTCCTGTCTTTACTTTCGAAAATACTAAACGTTTTGCAGGAGATGATATTCAGCTATTGATTTCAACAAACTATGACGGTTCATCTGATCCATCCGATGCTCAATTTTCTTGGGAGGATATCACAGATGAAGCTAATTTCGACAACAACGTTGGCTCATGGAACATGGTAAGTTCGGATGAAGTCGATCTTTCAGATTTTTCTGGACAATCGATTTACATTGCTTTTAAATATGTTGGTTCGGATAGTGATGGAAGCACCTACCAAATTGACAATATTTTGTTAGAAGAAGATGATGAAGATGCGAATCCTAACCCTGGAACACCCGAATGTGCCATAGGTATTTTCTGCGATGATTTTGACGGGAACTCTCTAACTTCAAATAATGCTTGGACAGTATTTAATGTTGTAGAATCTGCAAATAACTTTACATGGACACATAGCATAAATCAGGGTAATGGTCGAGCAAGAATCAGCAATTATTTGAATACAACTGAAACCAATGACGCAATGGAATCTTGGTTGATTAGTCCTGCAATAAGTTTAGAAGATGTAAGTTCTCCTATTCTTACTTTCGAAAATACAAAGCGATTTGAAGGTGACGATATTCAGCTTTTAGTTTCAACAAACTACGACGGTTCGTCCAACCCGACAGATGCGGAATTTTCTTGGGAGAACTTAACCAATGAAGCTAATTTTGATAGTGATATAAGTTCATGGAATATGATTCCTTCTGCAAATATTGATTTATCTGATTTCAGCGATGAAACAATTTACATCGCTTTCAAATATGTAGGTTCAGATAGTGATGGAAGCACCTACCAAATTGATAACATTTTATTAGAAGACAATGAAGATCCAACTGACCCAGATCCTGTTACGCCAGAATGTGCCATAGGTATTTTCTGCGATGATTTCCAAGGAAATTCATTAACAGCAAATAATCCTTGGATTATCGTTAGTACCGTTCCATCTCCAAATAATTTATCGTGGTTCCACAATGTATTTAGCGGTGAAGGTTCAGCTCAAATATCTAATTACATTTCAAGTTCGCAAACTAATCAAGTGCTTGAAAGTTGGTTAATCACTCCATCATTAAATCTAACTGATTACCCAGAGGTTGAATTCTCATTCGATCATACTAAACGTTTTGCAGGTGATGATTTAGAATTATTAATCTCAACAGATTACGATGGCTCAAATGATCCAACTTCTGCTACTTGGACAAATATTACCAACTTAGCAAATATGGATAACAACGTTGGCAGTTGGAACTTGATAAGCTCAGGTCAAATCAATATTTCCTCTATAGCTGGCGGTGAAGCAACTGTTTACATTGCCTTCAAATATACTGGAGGTGCAACAAGTGGTTCTACTTACCGTATTGATAACGTTCTCGTTAGAGAGGCTGAGCCAATAAGCACCGTTTCAATTTATGATATACAATTCACGACAGACCCAAGTGGTGACTCACCTTTAGACGGTGAAGTTGTAACTACCTCTGGTATTGTTACGGCTGTTGGCGATGGCTTCTACTTTATTCAGGATGGTGTTGGTGCTTGGAATGGAATTGAAATATTTAACAATACCAATAATCCAAGCTTAGGAGATTCTGTTGTTGTTACAGGAACAGTAAAAGAATACTTTGGATTTACACAAATTGAGTTTATTACTAGTTTTCAGGTTATTACTAGTGGAAATAATCTACCAGAAGCTTTTGTAATTAGCACAGGTGATATGTCGGAAATGTATGAAGGGGTATTAATTCAAGCAAAAGAAGCTTTTTGCACTAATAATAATGCTGGTTTCTCTATGTGGGAAATAAATAATGGTACTGGTCCTCTTTTGGTGGACGATAAAATGTTTCTTTTTTCTGCAACACAAAATACACAATACGATGTAACAGGAATCGGGAATTTCGCATTTGGAACTCATAGAATTTCACCTCGATTTGCTTCTGATGTTACGGAAACAGTTTCTGTTAAAGACGCTGTTAAATCTAAGGTTTCACTTTACCCGAATCCAGTTTCAGAAAAACTAAATGTTAAAGGATTAAACGAAGGGACTATCGAAATTATTGATGTATTAGGTAAAACACACCTTGTTTTCGAATATCAAGGCGAAGGATTTCTTCCAGTTAATGAATTGGAAAGAGGTGCATATATCCTAAAGTCTTCACAAGGAATGTTTAAGTTTATTAAGGAGTAGAATTTAACGGTTGTTCTTGCAGGGGATTATCTCCGCGAGCTTTTCATCTTTAAGGTTGAATTTACTATTTCCTTATTGTTTATACTATTGACATTTAAACTATTCATCACCTTGCCATCACAAACAACTGTATAAAAACCTTTCGAACAAGTATTATAAAATTGTTTACCCAAAACTTATTATAAAATTCTCATTGATAATAAAGAAAAGTTCATTACCTTTGCACCCGCAAAGAGTTAGTGAAATTGGAATATGATTTTACTATTCTTGCGAAGTAGGCCTCGTAGCTCAACTGAATAGAGTACTTGATTACGGCTCAAGAGGTTCCAGGTTTGAATCCTGGCGAGGTCACGAAATAAGAACCCAATTAATTGTTAAACAGTTGATTGGGTTTTTTCTTTCTCCACATATTATTAAAAGTTGTTTGTTTACATGTCCTGTATATAATCAGGTCTTGGAATATCATCGTTATCTATATCAAGTACAAACTCAGATTTTAATTCTCCAGTATTCCAATCGATGAATGCCCATAATCCATTTTTTTTGACTAGCAAATATGGATTGCGCAATCCGCTAAATTGAACAATTCGGTAATCATCATATAAGCAAGGAATACTTTGCCTCCCTTTTTCAAAAGACCATGGAGGTAAATAGATTCCAACTTTTCCACCTTTGTAAACTCCTGTCAAAAGTTCATTTTTATAAAAATCAATAGAATCATATTCAAATGGAATAATAATATCTATTTCGTTTGGTTCTAATACCATAACCATTCCCCATTTTTGTGACTTTTTATTTCTTGCCAACATCACTCCATCCTCATTATAATGGTCTGAAATCAATAAATCTGCTTTTAAGGTCTTTTTAATTTGATTTTCACGCTCAATTTCCTGTTTCGACATATAAGTTAGAGGGACTTCATCAGCTGTTTCATAAATAAAATCATGAATCACGGAAGTTTCTTTGAAATCTAACATGCCCCATTTACCATCTTTTTTAGCAATCATCACCTGATGTTCACCAAAATCACCATTTACACAAGTTACTTTTAATTTTTGATATTCCGGTTTATACAAATTAAATTGATCATCATTTATATAAAGGTCACTTATCCCCCAAAGATTGGTTTTTGGGTCTTTGATTTGAGCGTAAGTCGTAGAATTTAAACATAAATAAGGTACTCCATCTATCTCTTCTTTGTAAGTAACTTCCATAGGAATTACCAAATCAGACTTTAGTTTATTTCTAGCTAATAATAATTGTTCTAAGTCGTAATTTGAAACGTATAACTTTGGAAGATCTGAAAGGCTTGCGTATTCTAGTGGTAAAATGGTGTTATGAGCCCAAATATCAATAATCCCCCATTTACCAGCTTTCTTAGCGAATAAATATTCGCTCCTATAATCCCCATCATATTCAAAAGGTTTATGATGAATTATTATTTCATCGTATTCATAGTGTACTTTTGATAAATCAATCGTCGTGTTTTCTTCCAGTTTGATAGATTTGGAATATTTGTTATTTTTTTTAAATACAACGATAGATTCATATGCGTCATAAGAAAAATAAAACAAAATACTATCGAACTCCATGGGAGTGACTTCTATTAACTTTAATTCATCATCATAATTTAGTCGAAATAACCCCCACTTGCCAGTTTTACTATTTTTGATGCTTACATGTAAGAGGTCTGAAACTTCTCCGTAGGTGTATTCTGTTCCATGAACAGTATTTAATAATTCCGGAGTAAGTTCTTCTTGAGCTGATAACTTAGCACTGAATAAAAGTGTTAATGTTAAATTAACTAAGAGTAAAATCGAATTTTTCATGGTTAAATTTAGAGAATTTTTACAAAAACCTCATTATATTTTTGTTTCAAATTAAGCGTTTCGCAAAGAAAAAAATCTCAGACCAGTTAATGAATTTTAACCAATTTTTAAATACACCGAATTCAGTGTAATTAAACAACTAGTAAACAATACAACCGCCTCTATACTTTAATAATCACCTTACTTAGTTAATGTTTCATCAAGCCATTTGTAAAATTCACGTTGCCAAAGTAAAGCATTTTGTGGCTGTAAAATCCAGTGATTTTCATCTGGAAAATATAACAACCGACTTTTAATGCCTTTTATTTTAGCCGCTTGAAAAGCTTCCAAACCTTGCGTGTCTGGAACTCGGTAATCTTTACCACCATGAATAACAAGAATTGGAGTGTCCCAATTTGCTACGAGATGATGAGGGCTGTTGTTTTCATAAATGGTTTTATTTTCCTCCTTCCAATATGGTCCACCAAGTTCCCAGTTTGCAAAAAACAACTCCTCTGTTGAGCCATACCAGGAAGTCATATTGAATAATCCACAATGTGAAATAAAGGAACTAAATCTACCTTCATGCATTCCTGCCAGGTAATAAACAGAAAAACCACCGTAGGAGGCACCAACAGCTCCGATTCGATTGGCATCAATATATTTTTCCTTTTTCACTTCATCAACAGCAGCAATATAGTCGCGCATTGGTTGTCCTCCCCAATCTTTGGAAATGGCGTCATTCCATTCTTGACCAAAACCGGGTAATCCTCTTCTATTAGGAGCAATCACGACATAACCTTGCTCAGCCATTAAGCGGAAATTCCAACGATAAGAGAAAAATTGACTAACTGCACTTTGAGGCCCTCCTTGACAGTAAAGTAATGAAGGGTATTTTTTACTTTCATCAAAGTTTGGCGGTAGAATAACCCAAGTCAACATTTTCTTATTGTCCGAAGTTGTAATCCATCTTTTTTCAACCGTCGGTTTCGGTAAGTCATCTAGTAAATCTTCATTAACATCAGTTAATTGCTCCGCTTCACCTTTTTTACGTGAAATACTAAATAAATCAGTAGGTACAAGCATTGATTGTCGGGTGGCGTAAATTTCTTTTGCTCCAATACTTAGGCTGTTGTAATTAAAAATGCCATCCGTTAGTTGTTCATATTTTCGTTTTTTCAAGTCGTATTCAAATACTTGGTATGTTGCATTTGTTACCGCAATAAAGTAAATAGTTTTACTATCAGGTGACCATGAAAAAGAACTCACTGTTAAATCTATTTCTTCTGTTAAATTAATATCTTCTTTTGACTTCAAGTCTCTGATAATAATATCATTTTTGTCTGATTCGAATCCATCTCTTTTCATGCTCAACCAAGAAAAATATTCGCCATTTGGAGAAAAAGTTGGATGTGTGTCATATCCTATATATCCTTTTGTCCAATTTTCTGTCGTTCCTTTTGGGATGTGGTAAGCATAAATTTCAGAATTAGTAGAAGTGGCAAAATCATTACCATTCATCTTTTTCGTGGCATACAACACATATTCTTCGTCAGTGGAAAAAGTTATTTCTTCCATACCAGAAAAAGGTGGCATGACAGCATCGAAAGGTTCATTTAGAATAAGGTTTTTACCGTTTTCGGAAATATTTCCATCACTAACACCATATAAGAAAAGCTGCGTGTTATATTCATCCTTCCAAGTATCCCAATGTCTATACATTAAGTCGTCACTAATAATGGCATTCGCCTTAGGTAAATCTGAATATTGCTCTTGCAAGGTTGGTCTTGTTTTTACTCGTTGAAGGGCAACTAAATAATTTTCTTTTGGTGAAAATTTATAATCAAGTGTGGTCTTTGGTAAAACGCCATGAACTTTTCTGTCTCCTCCAAAAACATTGACAGAAGCAATCTCTACTTCGTTTTCTTTTCGTTCTGTAAATGCTATCCGATAGTTAGACATCCATCTTGGTTGGCTAATTTTTAAAAATGGAGAGTTTAACTGGAAAGTCTTTTTTGCTTTTGTATCGTAAATAAAAATATCTGTACTACCTTTTTCCTTTTCAACGTCAATACTAGTCACTTTATAAAGCACATAATTTTCATTTGGGCTAAGAATACCTCCGGAAAGTCGTTTTAATTTCCATAATAATTCTGGTGTAAATGAGCTTGTTTGACTATTTACTAATAAAACAGAAATCAAACAAAGGACTAAGACTAACGACAGTTTTTTCATTGTTTTAGATTTTTCGTGTGAAGATAACAATTCTCTTTTGCTTTTTGAATGCGTTTTGTAAAAGATTTTTTCGGACAGGCTTCGCATTAGGATACCTAACCGTCTAATCATCTTAGCGTCTTAATATCTTAACGTCTTAAAATCTTAATGTCTTAAAATCTTAACGCCTCAATAATCAATTCATCCACCAAATAGAAGCGTTTAACAAAGTGGCAAAGCTTACCCACACGATGTAAGGGACGAGGAGAAACGAAGCAATTCTATCTACGCGATAATATTGTTTAGTCATAAAAATAATTATTCCGAGCATTGTAAGAATAACTATTAGGGCAAGACCAGGCATTTGTAAACCGAAAAATATAGGCGTCCAAGCAAGGTTGAAAATAAAATGAATAACAAATAATAGAATCCCTTTTTTAGTATAATTACGAATAATTGGATAACGATTCTTAGCCGCAAGCTGCCATATTCTACCAACTGAGATTCCCATTAACGTATATAACAGCAACCAAGCAGGTCCAAAAACCCAATTTGGCGGAGTGAAGAAAGGTTTATTGATTTCTCCATACCAAGTTCCAACAGTATTTCCTGTTAATATTCCACTTAGAGAACCTAATGTAGAAATAATTATGATACTTACTATGATTCTAAGCCAAAGCCCTTTTTTAAAAGAAGATGTGTTGCGCGGATCGGAATGTATTTGCATGTGCTTCAATTATGTGTTTAATCTCAGGCGAATAACCACCACCCATACTACTAACGAGAGGAATGTTATTTTGTTTCGCAAAATTCAAAACGATTTCATCTCTTTTTTTGCAACCTTCAATAGACAAACCTAGTTTTCCAAGTTTATCGGTTTCAATTACATCAACCCCTGATTGAAAGAAAATGAAGTCTGGTTCAAAATGTTTTGATATTTTATCTAGATGTTTTTCAAGTAAATACAAATAAGGTTTATCTTTTATACCATCTTCTAAGGGAACATCTAAATCGGAAATTTCTTTATTCAAAGGATAGTTGTTTTGACCGTGCATGCTAAATGTAAAAACACGTTGTTCATTTTGAAATATTTCGGCACTTCCATTTCCTTGGTGAACATCTAAATCAATAATTAAAATCTGTTTCGCTAAATTTTCTGAGAGTAACCAATTTGCTGCAATAGCTTGGTCGTTTAATAGACAAAACCCTTCTCCTCTGTCGCTGTATGCATGATGTGTGCCACCTGCGATATTCATTGCGACCCCAAATTCGAGCGCGTATTCGGCACATGTTCGTGTTCCTTCCATAATGAGATGTTCACGATTAATAAGCTGCTCTGAGTGTAAAAAGCCTGTTTTGCGCTGGTCTCTTGGAGAAAGTTTCAAATTAATTAGTTTTTCATAATAAATTGAATCATGACAAGACAAGACCATTTGCGAATCTATTTTATTAGGAGAAAAAAGGTTGGTTTCTTCAATAGTGCCTTCGTAGAGAAGTTGCCTAGGTAATAAGTCATATTTTTCCATTGGAAAACGATGTCCTTCGGGTAATGGATGAACGTAATCAGAGTGAAAAGCTACTTTTAGCATGATTTTTTCAGGATACTTAAGTCATGTAACATTCAATTTTTTATTTTGTTCTATTGGAATAACCACCAAATCTATACTGAATACCAATAAGCGGTAAGTTATAACCATTAAGAGTGGAGTTCTTTAAAACATGATTTACAGCATACATTAGCGATAAATTCAAGGAGGGAGTTTTTTTCAAAAAAGTGATATTCATTCCAATTAATCCGCTGATATAGTGAAAAGAATTAGCAAAATAAGCATTATTTGCAAAACAATTTGGGCAATAATTCCCCCAATAAAATCCAGTTTCTACAAAAGGACTGACTCTGTCAAGATTTTCATAACTATATCGAACTGTAGGGCCGATGAGGTGACTCCAGTTCGAAAAGATTGGCGAAATTCGACTTTGAGCATTTACAATGTAAGTCCTTACCCCTAGATGAAAATTATCATAAACAGAAATGTTAAAAGAAGTGCTAGAACTGAATTCAGAATAAATAATTCCAAATCCAACATCGCCTTGATCCCAAACATATGAAAAACTTTGTTCTACGGACAGTTTTTGTGCATAGACTGCATTTATTTCTTGATTTATTAAAAAAGAAATAAATAAAAGAACTGCTGATTTAATCATAAAGCGAATATAGTAGAATGTAGTTAAATATTAAAAATGAAAATAGTGGAAATAGTATGGTTTATTAAAATATATAGCTGAAAAACAATTAATCGACGGATTTTCTTATTTAAGCAAATTTTTAACTTGATTCATCGAAAACATTAGTTTTGTCATAGAGGTTTTTGTAGTTTTAGTGACACTAAACCAATTTTATTATGAAACAATACTATCTACCAGCAACGGTTACAACGCCGGAAGTAAACTTCGACCCAGATTCAGGTCTTTTAGCAATAAAAGGCAGAGTAATACCAAATGATGCTAAGGAATTCTGGACACCAATCCTAGATTGGTTTTATTCTTACAGCAAGCGACCAAATCATTCCACGAAATTAGTTTTTCAAATAGATTATTTTAATGCTGCTTCTGCTAAGAAGATGTTATTTCTCATGAATCAAGTTAATTTTTTACATGGGATGGGTTACGATGTATCTATTCAATGGAATTATTCAAGTTCAGATACGGAAATGAGAGAAGCAGGAGAAGATTTTTCTACAATGATTGATTTTCGATTTGACTTTGAAATAATTGATCCGATGCATTCAATTGCTAGTTAAAGTAGCATTAATAGTGAATGTCCAATAGCAATTGTTGTAATTTGTACGTTTAGTTTGTGATTTATTTTATTCTTGATTGAATCACATTGATAAAATGATTATACCTTTACCGTATGATTTTTGTGACAGGAGGTACGGGATTAGTAGGTAGTCATTTGTTATTGAACTTAACGGAAGAAGACACTCCAATAACTGCGATATATCGCTCTGAATCAAGGCTGGACAAAGTTCGTCAACTCTTCCGTTATTACCTTGGTGAGAATGCTGAAAACCATTTTCAAAAAATAAAATGGGAAAAAGCGGATATAATGGATATTCCTAGGCTTAATGATTTAATGGATAATCACCATTATGTTTATCATTGTGCAGCAATCGTTTCTTTTGCCCGAAGAGATTTCAATAAACTAATACAAATCAATAGGTATGGAACAGCAAATGTTGTGAATGCTTGTTTGCATCATAATGTAAAAAAACTTTGTTATGTTAGTTCCACCGCTGCTGTTGGTAATAAAGACGTTCCTGAAAATGAACTAGTAAATGAATCGGGAAGTTGGGTGCTTACTGATGAAACGAGCGGATATTCTATATCGAAATATTCCGCTGAAAAAGAAGTTTGGCGTGGAATAGAGGAGGGATTGAACGCAGTAATTGTGAATCCGTCTATTGTTTTTGGAGCAGGAGATTGGAACGAAAGTTCATTAGTAATATTTAATACGATTAGAAAAGGATTACGATTTTATTCTCCCGGTGCTAATGCTTTTGTAGATGCTCGTGATGTAGCATCCATAATGATTAGTTTAATGGAAAGTGAAATTAGTAATGAACGCTTTCTATGTGTAAGTGAGAATACTTCCTTTAAAAAGGTTTTTACTTTAATAGCCAATCAATTAAATAAAAAACCACCTAGATATCCAGTTAGTCCAATATTACTGGCTATTGCCTGGCGAATAGCTGTTTTTTGGTCGGTTATAACTTTTAGTTCTCCAACAATCACCAAATCCTCAGCAACTAGCGCATTTAAGACAATTAAATATAGTAACAAAAAATTAAGAGATGCTTTAGATTATAACTTTATTAGCTTAGAGGAAAGTATTAATAATGCCATTCAAGGAAGAATAGGATAGGCTTTGATTGCGTCTATATTAACAAGATATTTACAAAAAAATAATCCGACTTCATCAACGAAGTCGGATTATACCATGAAAGAAAAATATACACTTTATCTACACTTGGTAAATAATCTGGTTAGTAACCAGTATTTTGAATAAGGTTTGGATTTAAAACTAAATCTGCAGTTGGTAAAGGATATAAGTTTCTATGCGATGAAACAGCCTGACCTTCCACAGAACCGCCTTTGAACGACCACAGATAGTCTCCTTCGGTAAACAAGTTAAATCGAATTAAGTCCGTTCTTCTTGTACACTCCCAATGTAACTCCCTTGATCGTTCATCAAGAATATCTTCTAAAGTTGGAGTACCAATGTTGAAGTCTGAATTGCCGTAAGCTCTTTCTCTCAACATATTAAAGTAAGTTGTTCCTTGACCTAAATCAGCAAAACCTCTAGTTGCGCACTCGGCGTACATCAGATAAACGTCAGCTAAACGGAACATAGGGAAATCAACATCCACGAAAGCTGTGTTAGCATTGTTCGAACCAACTTGCCCTGTTGATTTTATGTTTTTAAACTTAGGTAGTGCATAACCATGAGAGAAAGTAGTTAGTGACTCAATTTCTTTTTGCTGACCTTGTCTGAAAAATTGAAAACGGTTATCCAACATAGAGTCTTGGAATTTATCAACAAACATCGGAGTTGCTCTTAAACCTGCCCACATACCATTTACACCGTAATCGCTCGCAACCATTTCACCTCCAAGGGAAGCGCAAACTAAGAAAGTAGTGCCACCCCAAGTTTGGGCGTACAACCCATCAAAGACAACAGGGAAAATTATTTCCTGAGATTTGTTATTGTCAGCTTTGAATAAATCTTCATAAACAGGTTCAAGCGAATAGAAACCTGAATTGATAATTTCTTGACATTGTGCCGCACATTCGGTATATCTAGGCGTGCCTGTGTAAACTTCTGCATTCAAATAAAGTCTAGCAAGTAAAGTTTTTGCAGCGCTTTGTGTAGCATGCCCGTAAACAGCAGGTGAGGGTAGAGGTAAGTCGTTTTCAATGTCTAGCAATTCCGACTCAATATATTCAAACAGTTCAGAACGAGTAATACGCTCTGGTTGGAAAGCACCAACTAAATCTTCTTCTGTTGTGAATGGAACATTTCCGTATAAATCCAGTGCATGATAATAACTTAAAGCACGAAGAAATCTTGCCTCTTGTCTATATCTTCTAATACGTTCTTTATCCGCTTCGCTAAATTCTCTTCGCTCCATTTGCTCTTCACTAGCTTGACGAATAAATTCATTACAAAGGGTAATTTGATAATAAATTCTGTAATACATTCCAAGTATGAAAGAGGTTTCTGGAGACCATTGTAGAGCATTTAATTCAGGAATACCAGGGTCATTCCAACCACAAACTACTTCATCCGTTGGTAGTACTTGTAAATTATATAACACTCTTATATAGGCGGAAAATCCTTCGTCAATACCGGCAATATCACCATTTCCAGCTGGACCTTCTAGTCCAGTCATGGATAAACCAGAATAAAGATTTGCGAGTACATTAATGTAATTGTTTGGGTCGCTGTAAACCGCTTCTGCATTTAGACCATATTTTGGGGTTTGGTCTAAATATTTGCGACATGAAGTAAATCCTAATGAAATCAGGAAAACTAAAAGCAAGGTATTTCTTAATATCGTTTTCATATGATTAGAAATTAAATGATAAATTCAAAGAATAAACACGTGGTCTTGGGTAAATGTTGTTATCAATACCACCAATTATCTCAGGGTCTAGGCCTTTATAGGATGTAACAACAGCCAAGTTATTAATTGTTAATGATGCTCTTAGCGCTACTCTTTCTTTAAGTGCTTTAAGCCTTCCGAAATCGTAACCAACGCTTATGTAGTCAATTCTGAGGAAGTCAGCGCGCTCAATGTAATGGTCGCTCAGCAACTGACGCTCAGTAGTACGTTGAAGCTCATCTTCAAAATATAACTCAGTTAAGTTATTTAAGAATCCTTGAGTACCATTTATGCCCATAAAAGTACCGTTATTGGAATGAATATTGTTGTAAATGTAACCTCCTAGCTCAGCTCTAAGTCCAACTCCTGCAAACCATTGTTTGTATTGAAAATCAAATGAAGTACCAAGGAAAACAAGTGGAGCAGCTTGATTGAACACATAACGGTCATCAATGTTAATTACACCATCACCATTTTGATCTACAAAGGCGTCAAGTTCTGTATAAACGCCACCATCTGGATTTGGAGCACCAACTTCAATAGGGTTTCCAGCAGCGTCATATCTTTGCTCATAAACTAAAAACGAGAAAGTAGGTGAGCCAACTTGATGAACCTGAATAGTATTTCCAACTCCACCAGCAATTCCACCAACGAGTACACCTGGTGAACTAGGGTCGTCAATCTGAGAAAGTCTCAAAACAGTATTAACATTATACGCCGCATTAGCAGAAATATCTAGACGCATGTCTTTTTTTGAAATTGCAGCCCCGCTAATGTTTAATTCGATACCTTCATTTCGCATACTTCCTACGTTAGTTAGAATCTGATTTGTGAAGTTAGAACCAGCAGGTACAGGAACAACAGCTAATAAATCTTCGGTAGTTCGGCTATATACATCAATCGAACCATTGATTCTGTCTTTAAAGAATCCAAAATCTAGACCGATATTGATACTAGATGTTGTTTCCCATTTTAAATTTGCGTCGAATCCATCTGGTCTTAAAACAGGAAAGAACATTCCACCAAAACCATATTGAGCAGTTTCAGAACCAGGGAAATAATTTGGGATATAAGCATAATCACCAATACCATCTTGCTGGCCAGTAACACCCCATCCAGCTCTAACTTTCAACATGCTTAACTTTTTATATTTTTCCATGAACTTTTCGTTGGAAATAATATATGCTCCTGATACAGAAGGGAAATAACCCCATCTTGTTTGAGGGCTAAACCTAGAAGAACCGTCTGCTCTCAATGAAAAATTAAGGACATATCTATTGTCATAGGTGTAAATTGTTCTTCCAAAGTAAGAAAGTAAAGCATTTCTAGTATCAAAAGGATTGGCAGCAGCAGGTTGAATTATTGAGTCTTGTGCCTCGTTGTAAATAGGTAAGTTAGGGCTAAATGTGTACCAATCTTGAGCAGTATAACCTAGTGTAACGTCAAGAAGATGTTTACTGTCTTGCTCTCCATTATTATAGTTTAATAATGCCTCAAATAATTGGTTGCCTTTTCGCTGTTCATATTCGTTAAAGCTTCCTCTCGAGAAATGACCTGAGGCAGAGCTTGCAGGAGTAGATACTCGTCCATAACTTTCGGCTCTATCTGTACCCACATTAATTGTAGCTTTTACTTCACGCCAGAATGGAAGTCTGTATGTTGTTTTGAGGTTACCTATATAACGTATCACTCTGCTTTCGTCTTCTCTTTGGTTTAATAAACCAACAGGGTTTCTTGGAGCAAGTTGATTAGGAAGTCCATTTTCTAACCATTCGAAGTAGCCACCATAAATATCATCTCCTGACAATACAGGTTGTGTCGGGTCAAAATAAGCAGCACCAAGTGCACCTCTATTAGCAAAGAATGCAGTGGTGTGTGCTAATCTGTTGTTGAACTCAACTTGCAAGTCTCCATCTAAAAATGTAGGAGTAAGCGATATTGCTAATGAGTTTCTAGTAAAGTTGTCGCGCATTAAAAGTCCGTTTTCATAACGACTACCAAAAGACAGTCTGTAGGGTAAGTGTTTAATCCCTCCGGTTAATGAAACATTATTATCTGTGGTGTATGCAGGTCGGAAAACTTCTCGCTGCCAATCCGTATCTGCATCTCCTAATAGAGCTGCTTGAGCTGGAGTTCCGTTTGTTTGTACTAACTCTCTATATTCGTCTGCACTTAGTACCTCAGCATATTTCCCTACTGTCATTAAATTATGGATAGACTGAACATTAGCCCGAACTTGAGTTTCTTTTGAACTACCTTTTTTAGTGGTTATCAAAATTACACCATTTGCACCACGTGAACCATAAATTGCTGTTGCTGATGCGTCTCTTAAAATTACAAAAGATTCAATATCGTTGGGGTTTATTAATGATAATGCATTCGCTGAACCAGCTATCCCACCATTATCTAAAGGCACTCCATCCACGACAATTAACGGGTCATTACTCGCATTGATAGAAGTACCACCTCTTAATCGAATGGTGCTTCCAGATCCAGGTGCCCCATCATTGGTGTTTACCTTTAACCCCGCGGCTTTACCCATAATTAATTGTTCAGGTGTAGAGACATTACCTTTTAAGAACTTATCTTCTTTAATAACGGAAGCAGCACCGGTTAAGTCTGAGGTACGCATTGTACCGTATCCAATAACCATTACTTCTTCTAACTCTTGAGAAGTCAAAAGCGTAATGTCTAAGACCAAAACCTCTCCCGCCGATAGCGTAACTTGTCTTGTTCTTTGAACATATTCAGGATTTCTGAAAATGACGTTGTACTCACCGGGTTTGATGTTAGGAACTTCATAGTTACCATCGAAATCGGTATAGGCTCCTTTTCCTTCTCCTTCAATAACAACAGATGTGTTATAAATTGGACTTCCGTCTTCATCTGTTACAGTACCTTTAATTACAGCATTTTGAGCGATAATAAGTTGATGAGAAAATAGTAGAGCTACGAAAATAAATAAAATATTTTTCATGCTTGATTTTTAAGTTTTAACATAGTTTGAACTTCAAATATATTAATAATTGTTAAATGTCAAAAAGACACTAAGAAAAAAAATGAAAAAAAATATGTTTCTGTCATTTGAATTATGACATTATAACTCGTTTTGCTTTCTGTATTCGATTTTTTTGATTTGCTTTCTTTTAATGCTAATTTGGAATCCGTAAATGTGAAATTAATTTGACAATATTAAACCTAATTCCCATGCAGGGATGTATTTCACTCCATCTTGTTGGCTGTATGGCAGTTCGTCCATTGTAATTATCCACTTTTCATAGTTGTCTTTTATGGAAAGCAATGCGCTTTTTTCTCGATTATTTGTGTTAACATCTTCTACAGAAAATGCTACTTGTACATATATGGTTCGACTGTCCTTTTGTGCAACAAAATCGATTTCTTTATTACGTAGATGACCTACATAAACTGAAAACCCTTTATTTCTCAATGTTATGTACACTAAGTTTTCCAATAAATGAACGTATCCATGTTTAGTACTTTCATAAACATAATTTTTAAAGGATAAATCATTAAGATAAAATTTTACTGTTCCACCTATGGTTTCTTTTCCGCGAACATCATAGCGTTCACACTTGTGTATGATAAAGGTTTGTGAAATATATTCCAAGTAACTTGCAACTGTATCGTAAGTCGTTTTCCGGTTTTTGGAACTAAAAAAGTTGACCAAGTTCGTAATGGACGTCAAAACAGATACATTGTTCGCTACATATTTAAACACGTCTGTAAGTAGTTCCGTATCTTTTATTTGGTGGCGTTGTATAACATCTCTCAATAAGATGGTATCTCTTAATGCTGCTAAATAATGCCGTTTGGTTTCTTCTTTTTCCAAGTGAAAAAGCTCTGGTAATCCACCTGTGTTTAGATAATTTAAGTAAGATTTCCGTCCTTTTTCTATATTTTGAAAAGCGGTGTATTCCTCATAACTAAAAGGGTAGACATCCATTTTGACATACCTTCCAGAAA
>SKGS01000206.1 GCA_007117355.1 Lishizhenia sp.
TGGTGGAAGGATGGTTCAATTTCTTCTAATTCTTTCGGTAGTGCAACCCAAATTTGAAACCCATGTAAAACCTTTGATGAGTTCCTTAGGTATTCTGGAGTTCTTTCAGAGTGAACAATCCCTCTTCCCGCAGTCATCCAATTTACAGCTCCTGGCTTTATCTCTATTTCATTTCCCAAACTATCCCTATGCATTATGGAACCCTCAAATAAGTAGGTCAAGGTTGATAATCCTATATGTGGATGGGGCAAAACATCTAAGTTTTGTCGTTCATTCATTTTTTCTGGCCCCATGTGGTCGATAAACACAAAAGGACCTACAGCGCGTTTTTTCCGAAATGGAAGCAATCTACCGACTAAAAAATCACCAATATCTGCTGCTCTTTCCTCAATTATCAAATCTACATTAGACATAATTCATTTTTTATTTTGGAAAGTTAAGGTTTATTGCATAGAAATGAAAGGAATAATTGGAAATAGGGTGTTAAGACGCTGGCAATCCTTAGCTAACCATACCACCCCCTAAAACTTCGCTAAAGGATTTAATTAAGGTTTTTAAATTTTTGAAATTAGTTTGCTAAGGAACATGAGCAAACTAAAACCACATCCTAAACGCTCGCTTAGGATTTAATAAGCAAAAAAATCATTTGGTAAATAGATTTATTACTATTACTTTTGCAGCCTTATTTATTAATTATTAATCGGAGTTTCGTACTCCAGCTAATAACATTTTATGGCAACAAAAATTAGATTGCAAAGACACGGTAAGAAAAATTATGCATTTTTCCATATCGTAGTAGCTGATTCTCGTGCAAAGAGAGACGGTAAATTTATTGAGAAGTTAGGTACTTATAACCCTAACACAAATCCTGCGACAATTGATATTAACTTTGACCAAGCATTGCATTGGTTGCAAGTTGGAGCGCAAATGAGCGATACTGCTCGTGCTATTTTGTCCTACAAAGGTGTCCTTTACAAAAATCACCTTGTAAATGGTGTTAAAAAAGGAGCACTAACGGCAGAAGATGTGGAAACAAAGTTCAACGCTTGGCTTGAAGAAAAAGAAGCTAAGATTGAAGCTAAGAGAACAGGTCTTTCTAAGTCAGATGAAGAGAAAAGAGCTGCTGCATTGGCTAAGGAGAAGGAAAAAAGTGATGCAAGAGCAGCTGAACTAGCAGCTAAAAATGCTCCCGCTGTTGAAGAAACTGAAGCACCAGCAGAAGAGACTACAGCAGAGGCGGAAGCTCCAGCAACAGAGGAGTCTTCTACTGAAGAAGAAAAGTCAGCTGAATAAAGAATATGCAAAAAGCAGATTGCTTTAATTTAGGTTACATTGCGAAACTTCACGGATTTAAAGGTGAAGTTTCGCTATTTTTGGATGTTACTCAACCGAGTGAATACGCCAATCTATCCAATTTTTTTATCGAAATAAATGGTTTTTTAGCTCCATTCTTTGTGGAAAAAATCACGTTAAGAGATAAAGGTTTTGCTCAAGTTAAATTAGAAGGGATTGATTCAGAAGAAGAAGCGAAAGTTCTTCTTCGAAAAGAGGTTTTTCTTCCACTTGATTTATTACCAGCCCTAGAAGGAAATGAATTTTATGACCATGAGGTAATTGGTTACAAAGTTATTGATGAGCAATTTGGTTATGTTGGAGAAGTTGAACAAGTGCTAGACTATAAGGTAAATCCTTTACTTCAGATTATCAATGAAGGTAAAGAAGTGCTAATTCCTTTAATAAATAATCTAGTTGTAAAGGTTGATAGAGCGAAAAAAGAACTTACTGTAAATGCACCTGACGGATTGATAGAGTTGTATCTAGGGGCTTAGCACTAATTACAATGTCCATTTTTAAGTTTAAACATTTTTCCGTTTCTCAGGGAGGAAATGTGCATAAAGTTGGAACAGACTCCATGGTTTTAGGAGCTTTTATAGAAAACAACAATCCTAATACTATTTTAGATTTAGGTTCTGGAACAGGTGTTCTAGCATTAATCATGGCTCAAAGATTTCAACGAGCTAAAGTTTTTGCAGTTGAAAAAGAATTGGAAGCATTCAACTATTGCCAAAAAAACTTTTCAAATGCTAGTTTTTCAAACAGGATTACAACCATTCATTCTTCTATTTCAACTATTAAACTGAACAGAAATTTTGATTTAATCGTTTCTAACCCACCTTACTTTGCAGGAGATTTATTGTCAATAAATGAAATTCGTTCGGCTGCAAGGCATGAGCATGAACTTTCACTCAAAGGTTGGATGTCCATAGCTAAGTCGTTACTTTCTGATAATGGTCAATACTGGATGATTTTTCCATCAAATAGAAATGAAGAGGTAGTGTCTATTGCAGAATCACTAAATCTTCATCTAAATAAATGTATTTCAATTTATGGAAAGCCAAATCAGCTAATTCGTAACATTTATTCATTTTCAACATCCAAAAAACAATGTGAAACAATATCTCATTCTTTTACTATTCGAGATAATGATGGGAAATATACGACCGAATATAAACTGCTTACCAAAGATTTACATGAGGATGTTGCAAAGTTATGATTTTTAGTTTCTTGGATTATTGAAAAACCTTGACTATTAATGCACCACTATCTTACTCGTGTTAAACCTATTTAAACCATCTTTAATTTGAAGGAAATAAACCCCTCGTTCTAAGTTTTGATTTATGAAATAGCTATTTGTACCTTCTTGCAGTAACAATTCTTGTCGGTAAATAATTTTACCTGTTGCATCGCTAATATTTAGACTACTTTCTTTCACTTCTTCTTTACTATTTATTTGCACTGTAAACTGTCCGTTTGTAGGATTTGGATAAACTGAAACACTATTTTCACTACTAGAACAATTAGAAGAAATAGGACCAAATATTTCATATTGTCCATCAAAATCTATTTGTATTAATCTGTAATATCTAAGTCCCATAATTTCTTCTTCGAAGTTATAAGTAATAAACTGATTACTTGTTCCTGCTGCTGGAATAACTGCAACGGAAGTCCAGTTTAGTCCATCTCGGGAACGTTCCACTTGAAATTCTTGACTGTTTACTTCAGAGGCTGTCACCCATTCTAATTTAGTTACATTTTCATCACATTGCGTTGTAAAGGAAACCATTTCCACAGGTAACGGATTTGCAGCATCACCAA
>SKGS01000263.1 GCA_007117355.1 Lishizhenia sp.
ACAAATGCTGCTGGCTGTTCAGCAATTGAAGTCTTTGAGGAGGCTATTTGCATTACAAGTGCTCCGATTGCTAATTTTTTCATTGAACCATCAACTGTTACAACCTTAGACCCAAAAGTGGCATTTGTAAATCAATCTGTTGGAGCAACGGACTACCTCTGGGATTTTGGAGATTTCTCTCCGTTTTCAAATGAAAATAATCCACATCACACTTATCCTTCTGATGTTAGTGAAAATTATATTGTTACACTTGTTGCATATGATGAAAATGAATGCTCTGATACAGCAAAAGCAATTGTTGAAGTTAGAGAAGAGCTGATTTTTTGGGTGCCAAATTCTTTTACTCCTGATGAAGACAAGTATAATCCAGTATTTCAACCTGTTTTCTTTTCTGGATTCGATCCGATGAGTTATCATTTAATCATCTTCAATCGATGGGGAGAAATACTGTTTGAATCAATGAACCACGAAGTAGGATGGAACGGGACTTATGGCGGCCAAAAAGTTCAGGAAGGCACCTATATTTGGCAAATTTCATTCAAAGGTAAATACAGCGATGAACGTGAAATTCATAATGGCCAGGTTACATTATTGAAATAATTACCTACTTTTTGGTTTTCACTCCTTTGTTTTTGTAACTTCGTTTAAATCTTTACTGAAATGCTACGCTACTATATTTTAATGATATCCCTAATTTGGGTTGGTACACATCTTAAGGCTCAAAATTTTGTGTTTGCTGAACTTCAAGGTTCACCAACATTAAATACTGATGGTTGGAATCTAACTGGTAATGCAACTGTAGGAAACACTAATGGAACTCCAGGTACAAATAACGACGAATTAATACTAACACAAAGTTCAAATAACCAAAGCGGTGGTGTGTTTTGGAATCAAGAAATTGACTTAAACATTTGCACAAAATGGATAGTTGAATTTGATTTTCGAATATTTGATGGAAATGGTGCCGATGGTTTGGCATTTTGTTTCTTAGATGTTCCTCCTACTGGATTTGTATCTGGCGGTGGAGTAGGAATCCCTGCTGGTTCTAACGGTTTAAAAGTGGTAATTGACACTTATGACAATTGCGGAGGACCAAATCCACAGTTGCAAATTTATTCGGGAGTAGGATATAATGAGTGTATCAATGGAATTATTGTCGCAGAAAATAACGGTGGAATTTTTAACTTTATCAGAAACAATAGTTATAGAAGTGCAAAAATAACCTATGATGACGGCAATGTAGAAGTAGAAATTAATGGAACAACTTACTTAACTGGATTTGCTCCTGCAAACTTTTCGGGTTTTATGGGATTTACAGCTAGTACTGGCGGTGCAAGAGATAGACATTCTATAAAAAACGTAACAATTTATACTGAACAAGCAGTTTCAGAAGCAGGAAGCGATGTTGAAATTTGTTCCGGTCAATCTGTGGAAATAGGAACAAACTCGAATCCCGATTATGTTTACAGTTGGTCACCAGCAACAGGACTAAGTGATGCCAATATTTCCAACCCTACATTTACCATGGAAAATAATGGTACAGAGTCCGAAACATACGAGTTCGTTGTAGAAACAAGTTTAGTGGATGACCCTGGAGTTTGTCCAACGACGGATACAGTTGTTGTTACAGTTCACCCTTTTCCTGTTTCTTCGTTCTCTCTACCAAATGAAGTTTGTTTTAATGATACGATAATGATTTCCTCAGAAGGAACAACCTCAAGCACTGCTAATTATGAATGGAGCATAGAGGATGCTATTATAATAGAACCAACAAGTGATACTGAGAAAGAAGTCTATTGGACATCCGCTGGAGAAAAAACAGTTTCGCTAACTATTTCTGAAAATGGATGCTCAACGGATACATCTGCTACTATTGAAGTTTTTCCAACTTCTGAGGTAAATCTTTCAGAAACGTTTTGTGATAACGCCACTTGGAATAATCAAAACATTACAGAATCTGGCACATATACTTATTTGACAAACAATATGTTTGGATGTGATAGTTTAGTCATTCTAGAAGCCACAGTTAATTATTCTACCAGTTCTACAGAAAGTTTTACTACTTGTGATAGCTATTTTTGGAACAATCAAACCTATACCGCGAGTGGTTCTTATGATTTCATTACAACAAATTCCGTTGGTTGTGATAGCACAGTAACACTTGATTTGATTATTCATTACTCGGATTCGCTAACCCTCGTTGAGGAGGTTTGCGATGAATATATTGCTCCAAACGGAGATGAATTAGTTGAAAGTGGTTCTTATGAATACCTGTTTCAAACTGTTAATGGTTGTGATAGTTTAGTAATTTTGGATTTAACAGTTTATGAAACCCCAACTCCTTCTATTTCTGCTACTCCTGAAACAGGCTATGCACCTCTGGAAGTGGTTTTTACTAATTCATCAACCGATGATGGAACCACTTTTTGGATGTTTGGTGACGGTACAGAATATATGGATAATGAGGCTAATGTTAGCCATACTTACAACGAACCTGGAGAGTATATAGCAATTATTGAAATGGATAATAATGGCTGCTCAAATGCAGATTTAATTACTATCACCGTTATACCGCCTGAGGTTAGTTTTGATTTACCAAACGTATTTACTCCAAATGGAGATGGTGTTAACGACTTATTTCACTTGATTAACACGGATGCTATTGACAATTTATCCTCCTTTGAAATAAGCATAGTAAACCGTTGGGGCAATACGATTCAAGTTTTCGACGACCAAAACTTTAATTGGGACGGCAGAACAGCTTCGGGAGATAATTGCAGCGAAGGCGTTTACTTCTATTATATAAAAGCAGTAAGAAGCGACGGATTTGAGATGATAAAAAATGGATTTGTTCATTTAGTTCGTGACTAAATCTTGTTTTTTTGAATGGAAAGTGAATTGAATAATTCTACAAGTAAATCCTTAGCGAACAAGCAGGGTGTGGCATAAATCGCTAAGGATTAAAAAGTCTATTATTGGTCATCGAATTTATCGAGATGCTAACGTCTTACCGTCTAAAAACCCTATCTCTTTCTAACTGTTCGTTGTTCTATTCTTTTTTCAAATTTTTCACCTTTGAAGATTCGTTGCACAAAAATGCCTGGTGTATGAATTTCGTTTGGGTCT
>SKGS01000085.1 GCA_007117355.1 Lishizhenia sp.
AGCGCCTTCTTCAGTTAGTAAAGCTAGAGACTGCATGTCTAGTAATCTTTTACCATTGTTTACTAAAAGTGTAAATGTAATTATATCGTTTGGAGCTAGTTTATATTCTTCAGTTGGCGCTATTGGAATATTCTCTGTAATTACATCTTTGCCTCCAATATCACGAAACATGATGTTGCTATTTATCCCACAAGAATTCAAGAAGAACAATACAATAATTGAAAGAAAAAGAAATTTTATGTTATTCATTTTTATGTAAAAGCTCTTTGTAATAGTTTTCCATATTTGTAATAAGCGTCTTGTAATGATATCTTTCAAGTACAAAATCCACCCCTCGATGTGCAAATTTAACCCTTAATTCTTTGTTTTCTGCAAGTAAACGAAGTTTTTCCAGATAAGTTGCATTATCCCCTCTTTTAATAACAAAACCTGATTTTTCATTTTCAACTATGTCTCTCACCCCGCCAACGTCTGTAGAAATAACTGGCAAGCCTGATGCTTGTGCTTCAATAAGACTAACTGGTGTTCCCTCATTCTTCGAAGTTAAACAAATAATATCCATACCATGATTGAATGTAGCAATATCCAAAATCCAAGAGGTCATTACCACCTTGTTAGGGTATTTTTCATTAATCAATGAAACACGTTCATCAAGCCTGTTCTTTTCAGAGCCATCTCCTACAATGAAAACTTTGATTTTAGCGGCGGTTGTTTCTAGTAATTTTTCGATTACATCAAGAAAGAAGTCATGGTCTTTAATCGGCGCTAAACGACCAATAATCGCAATTGCAACTTCATCTTCCTCAATACTCCATTTTGTTCTTGTTGCTTTCCTTTTTTCTTCTTTGTCTAGTTGAAATTTAGTCAAATCAAACCCTAACGGTATGATTTTTACTTTATCGGCTTTACAAATTTTATGTTGCTCGGTCAATTCTTTTTTTTGCAAATCACTGATAGCAATAATTCCCGTTGATTTTTTCGCTAATCTTCGCTCTATTACTTTTATGAGTTCTGTTTTAGCTTTTCCAAAATAAGAGTGAAACACATGACCATGAAATGTATGAACAACTACTTTAACTTTGCATGAAAATGCAGCTCTCCTTCCTAAAAGTCCAGCTTTAGAAGCATGGGTATGGACAATATCTGGTTGTTCTCGCTTAATAATTTCTTTAAGTTTCTTGTACGCTGCTTTATCTGATTTTAAGTCAGGATCTCTTTTTAATTCTGGAATAACAATTGGTTTCACACCATATTCCTCTAGTATGTGTAAAGAGTCTTTTTCTCCTTCATCAGGTACACCTCCAACAAGGACAGTTTCAAATTCGTCACTCAAGAACTTGGTTAAGAAGGTTGCATTATAGGTTGGTCCTCCTATGTTAAATCGGTTAATAATTCGAACAATTTTTATCTTTTTTCTATCCATTTAGCGTACCAATTTTGAAAAACAATATATGCCCACATGATAATTGCAGACTCTTGTGGTTTTGGGCTAAAAAACTTTTCTTTCAAGGCTGCAACTCCTTCGAAATGAAATAAATCTTGTGATATCAAGTAGCCTTTATCGAACCATTCATTTTTTACAGCGCTTTGCCACGATTGACTTATCCATTGATGTAGAGGTACTTCAAAACCTTGCTTTGATCGAGTAAATATTTCTTCTGGAAGTAAATCTTTACACGCTTTACGTAAAAGAACTTTTCCTTTCCCTCCATGATATTTATATTGGTCGGGAAGACTGTTAACAAAATGAACAAATTCCTTATCTAAAAATGGTGTTCTGACTTCCAGACTATGTCGCATGCTCATTAAATCCACTTTTTTAAGCATATCGTTAGGAAGCACAAATGTTTGATCTGTTAACAAAAAGTTTTTTAAACTCTCATCATTTATGTAAGGTTGCTTTGGTATTGAGAGAACATCATGTTTTACAAGTGAATTACGTTCTTGGTCATCAATAAAGCTTGCGAGAAACCAGTAATTAGATGGCCAATCTTGATTTAATAACTCACCAAACTTACCAAGTTGTCTTATTTTGTTTTGAATTTTGCTTCCTCTTCCTTTGTTTTTCGATAAAGCAGCAAGTTTTGCTATTGATTTTATTCCAAAATTCGTGTTTTGACTTTTAACAAACGCCTTATGTTTATTGTATCCAGCTAAAAGTTCGTCTGCTCCATCACCAGATAAACAAACTGTAAGTTGCTCTTTTGCACCTTTTGATAGGAAATACATTGCAATAGCACTTGAATCTGCAAAAGGTTCGTCAAAACTGTTAAGCACATCAGAAAATTCACCAATTACTTGTTCGTTTTTGAGTTGAAGAGCATGATGAATTGAACCGATTTTATCTGCGACCATTTGGGAGAATTTGGACTCATCAAAATAGGGGTTGTCAGCAAAACCAATAGAAAAAGTATGAAGTCCATCTCTATGCTCTGCTGCAATTGCAGAAACAATAGAACTATCAATGCCACCACTTAAAAAAGTTCCTAATGGAACATCAGCTTCCATTCTTTTTATTACTGCATTTTCTATAATGTTTCTAGCCGTTTGAACAGCTTCTTTTTCTGAACCTTCAAATTGAATTTTTGGATCTGGCTCCCAATATTTGATAATGTCCATAAATTTCCCCTTTACTTTGAGGTAATGACCTGGGAGTAATTTATGTACATTTTCTAAAATGGTATTCGGCGCTGGAATGTATGTGAATTTGAATAAGTTTGATAGGGCAACTTTATCTATTTTTATACTTTCTTTTAAATCAAAAAAAGCGGAAATTTCTGAAGCGAAATGAATAACATCATCTTCCATTGAAAACAGAACAGGTTTTATACCCATATGGTCTCTAGCTATTAAAAGAAGGTCTTCATGCGCATCGTAAAACCCAAAGGCAAAACATCCGTTTAACTTGTCGATACCTTTCTCTCCAAATTCGATTAAGTGATTTAATAATACCTCTGTATCTGAACTCGTTCTAAACGAATAGCCCTTTTTCAATAGTTCGTTTTTTAAATCAGGGTAATTGTAAATTTCGCCGTTAAAAACAATAGAGTAACGCTTTGATTCATCTTGAAAAGGTTGGTTTGACCTAGGGTTTAAGTCAAGAATAGCTAGCCTATTGTGACCGAGCACAGCGTTTCCGACTGCGACTGCAAGTTCAAAATCTGGACCGCGATGAGTTTGTTTAGTCAAAGCATTTTCGACCTTTATCAAATCTTGTTTTGACGGATTTTTTTTAAAAAATTTACTTCCAATGATGCCACACACGATTTTTTACCGAATTTAGTGAAAAATTGATTTAAGGGCATGAAGATAATAGTTGTTTTGATATGTAGTTGTATTTTCTCTCAAATTCTTGTTGCACAAGAGGAAATTACTAGTCTTCAAAAAGCGTTACAGCGGTTTTTTAGTTTTTCTGGTCTAGAACATGCAGCGATAAGTTTTGAGGTTGTAGATCTTTCGACAGGCGAGTCCCTGGCAAGTCATCAACCTAAAATGGCTCTCCCCACCGCCTCAATAATGAAGCTTTTCTCAACAGCAGGAGCTTTCGAATTAATTGATCCGTATTATATTCCCAAAACTCGAGTGTATTTTAATGGCGAGATAGATTCGTTAGGTGTGCTTAACGGTGATATTTGGGTTAGAGGAGGCGGAGACCCAAGTCTTGGAAGTCGCTATTTTGAGAAACATGGGGAGCAAAGAAACTTTTTAAATACTTGGGTGACGAAAGTTCTTGATTTTGGAATAAAAAAGGTGAACGGCTCTGTAATTGTCGATGCTTCTGAGTTTGGTTACGAAGGAGTGCCTGAAGGTTGGTCTTGGGGTGATATGGGAAACTACTACGGAACAGGTCCTTCAGGGATGGTTTTTATGGATAATACAACGTTTTTTGATTTTTCCACAAGTAAGAAGGTAGGAGATTCAACTTGGTTAAACTGTATGCGTCCGCATGTTGAGGGGTTAAACTTTAGGAATGAGATAAAGTCTGCTTCGGTAAGAGGTGATAACAGCTATATTTTTGGAGCCCCATTTTCAATGGAACGTTTTGGAAAAGGAAGCTTGCCACTAAATAAAAATAGTTTTGAAGTAAAAGCCAGCATTCCTGACCCTGAATGGTTGTTGGCACAAGAATTTCAAATGGAATTAGCACAATTTATTCCTTTTGAAAATGCTCCTAGAGGTGTACGGAATTTTTCGGCTGAAGAGCGAGAAAAAATTGACTATTCCAAAATGAAAGAATGCTTTTCATGGGATGGAAAAATGTTGCAAACAATTGCTTATTGGACAAATCAAAAAAGTGTCAATTTATTTGCTGAACAGCTTGTTTGCTTGACAAGCTATAAAAAACATAATAACGGAAGCATTTCGGAAGGCATAAACGTGATGAACAACTTTTGGCGACCAATTGTAGGAAACGGCTTTGTTATGGCTGATGGTTCTGGTTTGGCGCGTAAAAATGCTGCTTCGGCAAATCATTTTGTAAAAATGTTGGCCTACATGGAAAAGTCCAAACATTGGGAAGACTTCAAACAAACTTTACCAATCGCTGGTAAAAGCGGAACATTAAGTACCGTTTGTCGGGGTCAATTTGCAGATGGTAAAATTTTTGCAAAAAGCGGCACAATGGCGAGAATAAAATCATACACTGGATATGTGGAAAGCAACTCTGGAAAGCGGCTTGCATTTGCATTGATAGTGAATAATCATACATGCACTAATTTTCAGTTGGTAAAGGAAATGGAGAAGTTGTTTAATGAAATGGCGAGATATTAGGGGGGGTATCTAGATGTTAAGATTTTAGGATGTTAGCATCTCGATAAACTCGATGACCAACACGTTAGATTAATCCAATCCTTAGCGGTTTATACCACGCCCTACTTGTCCGTTAAGGATATAAAGGTAAACATATTAATGAACTTAATAGTTAAAATTGAATTGATAGTGATAAAAAAATCACTGCTTATAATGCTGAACGAAAAACTTTTCTTATATTAAGGTTTTGAAATCAATTTAAAAAACGTTTAAAATGCAAAAGAAATGGCTTATCCGAACATCACCTAATTCGGAAAAAATCACACAATTATCTAATGAGTTGAAGGTTCAGCCCATTGTTGCGGAAATGCTTCTTCAAAGAGATATTAGCACATTCGAAGAGGCAAGATTGTTTTTTCGACCTTCTCTGGAAGACTTGCACGACCCATTTTTAATGAAAGAAATGGATTTAGCTGTTCAAAGACTCAAGAAAGCTATTGATAATAAAGAGTCCATACTAATTTACGGGGACTATGATGTGGATGGGACAACATCTGTGGCAATGGTTTACGATTATTTATCGCATTACCACAACAACATAGCGTATTATATTCCAGATAGATACCAGGAGGGTTACGGTTTAAGTGAAGCGGGTGTTAGATATGCTTCTGAATCTGGTGTTAGTTTGATAATTACTTTAGACTGTGGGGTTAAGGCAGTGGAGAAGATTGCATTGGCAAAAAGTCTAGGGGTTGATGTGATTGTTTGTGATCATCATACTCCAGGCGAACATCTTCCTGACGGAATAATTCTAGACCCTAAAAGAGAAGACTGTGATTATCCTTATAAAGAATTATCAGGCTGTGGTGTTGGATTTAAACTTCTAACAGCAATAACAACTGTTCAAAATTGGAATCAGGATTTACTATTTTCATACCTTGATTTATTAACAATAAGTATTGCTGCTGATATCGTGCCAATCACTGGAGAAAATCGTTCTTTTTGTCAGTTTGGGCTTCAACAAATAAATACCAATCCTAGGTTGGCTATTAAAAAGATGTTAGATTTTGCAAAAAAGCCTTTGCCGCTTACACTGACCAATCTTGTTTTTATCATTGCTCCGAGAATCAATGCAGCAGGCAGGTTAGGAGATGCTAAAAACGCCGTAAAATTATTGCTCGAAAAATCAAGTGACAAAGCTGAGGAACTCGCAAAAGAAATTCATGATGTTAATGAAGAAAGAAAGGGTTTGGATGAGGCGACCACAATTGAAGCTTTAGATTTATTATCAGAAGACTCAAACCATTCCAACAAGGTGACCAATGTCGTTTTTAAATCTGGTTGGCATAAAGGAGTTATTGGAATAGTCGCATCTAGGATAATAGAAACACATTATCGCCCGACAGTTGTACTGACTCAACCCAGTAAAGGAGATCTTTTTACAGGATCGGTTAGAAGTATAAAAGGGATAGACGTTCACGAGGTGCTTGAGGAGTGTAGCAGTGTTTTAGAACAATTTGGCGGTCATTATTTTGCAGCAGGACTTTCTCTTAAAGAAGAAAATTACAATGAGTTTTGTCAATTATTTGAAGAAGCTGTTCAAGAGCGAATTACGGATGAAATGCTAATTCCTGAACAAAAACTTGAACGAAAATTGAACTTTGATGAGATTTATACTATTGGAGAGCCTCTTTACGAGCTACCCCGTTTAAAAAGAGTTTTACAGCAATTTGAACCTCATGGGCCAGGTAATATGAAGCCCGTTTTCTTATCAGAAAATGTGTATGGCAAAACACCTCGTCTGTTAAAAGAAAAACATGTAAAACTCACTTTAATCCAGCCAAATAATAGGGTAGAGTTAGATGCTATTATTTTTAATCGACCAGAAGTTTATGATTTGGTTAAAGAAAATCAACCATTAGATATTGTTTACACGCTTGAGGTTAATGAGTGGCAAGGAAGAAAGAAGTTGCAATTAAATGTAAAAGATATTCGCCAAACAGAAATTTTAGTTAGCTGATTTTTTGAACTGATTAAATTAAATTCTGCACAAACGACTTATTAATAAACGGTGTGCAGGAAATAATGTTGAAAGTTCTTCTTGTTTTGCTAATTCGAAGTCTTCAAAATCAAATCCGGGCGCAACGGTGCAACCAACTAAAGAGTACTGCCCAAGAGACTCACTCGCAAACCACGATTTTGCAGGAACTAAAGCCTGTGGAACACAGTTGTTATCAATTTCGTTACCTAATAGTATTTTTTCGTAATCTCCTGTAGGATGAATTACATGAACAACTAGAGGATCTCCATGGTAAAAGTGCCACATTTCATCCGATGCTATTCTGTGAAATGCCGAAAAATTACCTTTGGTAAGCAAAAAGTATATAGCAGTAGAACTGGGCCTCTCCACTTTTTTATTGTTTAAAGAAATAGAATTCACTAATTCTTTAGAACGATACGTTTCTTTATAAAATCCACCTTCTGGATGTGGAAGAAGATTTAGTTTGTTAACCCAAAAAGTACTATTCATAAAATTTTAAATTGAAAAAAGTGAGCCATTAGACTCACTTTTTAAATATTGCGTAATTTAAACGTTAGTTATTGTCTGTTATTACTTTCACTTGGAACAACAAATGAAGACTCAACTTTTCTTACTTTTTGAGGCTTTTTGTTTCTTTCTTCGATTGGTTTAGTTTGAGTAACAGCAGTTGGTTTTGTAGCTGGTTTTTGCTCCGCTTGCTTAGTTGTAGCTGGCTTTGCAGGAGCTACCTTAAGCTCTTTCGACTCTAATTTCATTGATTTTTCTGTCTGCTGTGCTATTGCTACTGTTCCAAATGCTATAAAAGCAAACGCCATTAATATCTTCTTCATCTTAATAAGTTTTAAGTTTTGTCAAAGTTATAACAATCTCGTGAATTATCAAAAAAATTAAAAATCTTCTTCACTTAATGAGTAATCGTCTAAGTTAGAGTCATAATCTGTATTATCTTCATCATCTTCGTAGTTGTCGTCATAATGGTTTTTACTAGGTCGAAGAATATTAGTTTTTGATACATTCAAACGAATTTCTGTTCGTATTGAACCATCATCCTGTTTGTAGGCCTTTGCAAAAGGAGTTCCTGTAAGTTCAACGAGGGCACCACTTTTTAGAAAATCTAGAATACGCATATTTGCTCCGTCCTTTTTCCAAATAGTACAATTAACCCATGTTGTTTTTGTTCTAGAGTCCCCGCTTCTTTTGTCTTTCCAGTTTTTGTTGTGAGCAACAGGGAAATTGATAGCAATTACGCCTCTATCCATTTTTTTTACTGTTGCATCTCTACCTACATTTCCGATTAACCTTGTCTCAAATACCGTTGCCATGTTTGTCTTATAAAAGTAAAAATATATGTCTATTTCTTAATATATGGTCTAATATAGCTATTCTTTCATTGCCCTCAAAGAAATAGGTTGAAATTTTATTGAACAAAACTAATTTTTTAAAAATTCACCCTAGAATTGCCATGCTTTAGGATTTGAATTAACTTTATGCGATTAAAAAACAATTTAGTTAAATGGGAAAAGTAAAAACTTCTTTTTTTTGTCAAAATTGCGGGCATGAAGCGCCAAAATGGTTAGGGAGATGTCCTTCTTGTGGTGAGTGGAATACCTTTGTCGAAGAGGTAGTAACTAAATCAAAAAAAGAAGTAACCGCTTTTTCTAAAAGTTCAAAAAAACAATCAAGGCCTCAAGCAATTCATACGATTGAATCTCGGGAAGAAGATAGGATTCTACTAAAAGATAATGAGTTGAATAGAGTACTTGGAGGAGGGTTAGTCCCAGGATCTTTAATTTTATTTGGAGGTGAGCCAGGTATTGGGAAATCTACACTTCTTTTACAAATGTCCATGCAAGAATTGAATCAAAAAATCTTGTATGTTTCTGGTGAAGAAAGTGAAAATCAAATTAAAATGCGGGCAGAACGCATTGGTTCACTTAATGAAAATTGTTTTTTATTAACCGAGACTTCCCTTGAATCAATATTTATTCATGCCGAACACTTGGCGCCCTCAATGTTGATAATAGATTCTATTCAGACCTTACATAGCGAACAAATTGAAAGCTCACCAGGAAGTGTGTCGCAGGTTAGAGAATGTACTGCGCAACTTTTGAGATTTGCTAAGCAAACAGAAACTCCTGTTTTTTTGATTGGTCATATCACTAAAGAAGGTGCTTTAGCAGGTCCAAAAGTATTAGAACACATGGTGGATGCTGTTTTACAATTTGAAGGAGACAGAAATCACGTTTATCGACTTTTGAGGTCAATAAAAAATAGGTTTGGTTCCACGAATGAGCTTGGCATTTATGAGATGTTAGGGAATGGACTGCGAGAAGTAGAAAACCCCTCAGAGATTTTAATTTCGGATACAATAGATTCCATGAGTGGAGTTACAATTGGAGCTACTTTAGAAGGGATGCGACCTATGTTGATTGAGGTTCAAGCATTAGTTAGCACGGCCGCTTATGGCACTCCTCAAAGGTCAGCTACTGGTTTTGATTTGAGAAGAATGAACATGTTACTAGCGGTAATGGAGAAAAGATGCGGTTTTAAACTTGGTGCTAAAGACGTATTTTTAAATATAGCAGGAGGTATTAAGGTTAACGATCCAGCAATTGACTTAGCAGTTGTTGCAGCAATTTTATCTTCTAATGCAGATATTGCCATAGAAAAAAACATCTGTCATTCTGCGGAAGTTGGGCTTTCTGGTGAAATTCGACCAGTGAACCGTATAGATCAGCGTATTTCAGAAGCAGAAAAATTAGGATTTGAAAAAATAATAATTTCTAAAAACAACAAAGGAATCCAACAAAAGAATTACAAGATTGAAATAGTAGAATGTCTGCGAATAGAGGAGGTACTCAGAGCTTTATTTGGGTGATTATAATTGCGTTTGATTATCATTTCGAGTAAAACAGAACCTTGTATTTCTTTTTTTCGTATATTTAGGAAAAATGATTATATGAAAAGAGTTTTACCGCTTATTTTTTTTATTTGTCTATTGAGCCTTCAAAGTAAAGGTCAAGAGCAGTTTATTCCTTTTCTAAAAAGTAGTTATCTTCCAAATTGTTTTGCAGGACTGAATCACGACCAGATAGATAGGTTGATGACAGAGTTTGAAATTCAAGCAGATTGGACTACTTTTCGTGTGGAATACGATAGAGAACTTGATGTTTTGTATTTATATTCTTCAAACCCATGTGATGACATTCACAAAGTACACCTTAAACATTTATTTTTTGAAGGAGATGAATTTATTATGATGTATAAAGAACGAATCCCAAACAGTAACACCTATGGAAGGCTAAAGGCTTTTAAGTTACAAGATGAGGAGTATGTTCGCGGAAGAAAAATTGATGTTACTTGGAGTAGCTTATTTGGGTTTAATGAGCGACAAATAAGAAGGTTAGAGCAAGTAGAGCAATATCCTAAGTACTTATTGCGGTTTGAGCATGAAAATATAGTTTTTGAAGTTCCTTGGAATATATATTCTTTCGAAGAAGGTAGAGATAATGATGGATTTTCCATGTCTGGCGCCAAAGCTCCTGTTCGCATGCCTTACAGCTTCTTTCTTAGATGATAAAATTCAGTTTTATTAGAATTAACAGACCTTGTTATTACAGACAAAAAAAATATTAGTATATTTCGAGACAATTATCAAAACAAATTAAAACCCATGAAAAGAATTTTAGTCCCTACGGATTTTTCAAAGTACTCACTTCATGCAGCAAAGCTTGCAGCAGCAATAGCAAAGAAATTTGATGCACGAATTTTCTTTTTACACGTTGTTTCTATTCCGATTAATGAAACAGGAATTATTCCAGGACAAACGCAGCAAGATGTTGCCGAAGGTCTATTCATTTTGAAAATGGTAAGAAAAAACTTCCAAAAATTATTGAGTCAAGACTTTTTAAAGGATGTTCAGGTTGCTCAAGCAATACAGTTTGACGGTGTTTATGAATCAGTGACAGAACAATGTAAAAAACATGATATTGATTTGATTGTGATGGGAACCCACGGAACATCTGGTTTTATCAACGAATATTTAATTGGTAGTAATACAGACAAAATTGTTAGACTTTCTGAGATTCCTGTCTTGACTGTTAGAGATGAGGTTAAAGACCCGAATTTTAATGAAGTTGTTTTTGCGAGTGATTTTGAAGAAGGTGTTTCGGAATCTTTTCATTTGATTCAAAACTTTATAGAGTTATTTGATGCAAAAGTCGATTTATTACGTGTAATAACACGTGATGATTTTTACTATACCGAACCAATGTTGGAAATTATGGAAAAATTTGCAAAAGAAAAAGGGTTGTCAAATTACACATCACACATTTACACAGCGGAATCTGTTCAGGAAGGGATTAATCAATTCGCCAAAAGACAAAATGCGGATTTAGTTGCTACAATTACGCATGGAAGAAGAGGATTGGCACGTTTGTTTAATGGCTCTATCACAAGCGATGTTATGGGTTCATCATCTGTACCAGTGTTATCCGTTCGTTCTAAAAGACGCTAAGCTATTGATATACAATAGGTGAAAATTATTAAAGTAGAAAAATGATATATTTTTCTACTTTTTTGTTGGCGAAAAGAATATTATGATTAATTTTGCCACCGCAATAAGCGGAGAATAAATTCCTCCTTAGCTCAGTTGGTTAGAGCATCTGACTGTTAATCAGAGGGTCCTTGGTTCGAGCCCAAGAGGAGGAGCGTTTAAAATCAAAGGGTTAC
>SKGS01000079.1 GCA_007117355.1 Lishizhenia sp.
CTTTTTGGAGCAGCATTATTGAACGCTGTAGTTTATTTTGCGTATTCCCCAAAATGGTATTCAACGTTTGTAGTTTCATTTTTAATTACTACAATTCCTTTTTTATTAGTTAATGGTATTTTAACTGGTTTTTTTACAGAGGAGCCAATAGTTTGGTATAGCGAGAAACACATTATAGGCTGGAGAATTGGAACCATTCCTTTCGAAGATGTGTATTACAATTTTTTTATGCTATTTCCTATTGTGGGTATTCATGAATTTCTTAAAAGAAAACTCTAATAGTTTTTGCTTTGCAACGAATAGTTTTTGAAGTCAAAAATCGGTTTTATTTTCGATAAATAACTTATTTCGTTTTAAGGTTTTCAGCATCACTCAAGGGTATTAATCCCAAACATATTTTCATTCTGATGATTCTTCTTGCTGATGCTTCTATCTCGTTTTTCGTAAGTTCATTTTGTTGATAGGCGTTTAAAAGTTGCGTGTGGGCTTCTCTAGCGTTTAGTGGCATTAATAAAATATCACATCCAGCGTTGACAGCCAAAAGATTTGCATTTTCTACATTTCTAACTCCGCCCATGTTTAAAGCATCGGTAACAATTAAACCTTCAAACTTCAAACTATCCCTTAATAGTTCTGTAACAATAGCTCTAGATGTGGTCGAAGGAAATGTTTTTGTGTTGTACTTTTCGTTATTGTTTACCGCAATGTGGGCTATCATTATACTCAAGACACCATTTTCTATTAGGGGAGGGTAGTTTTTCACTTCTTTCATTTCTCCATCAATAAAAACTAGCTTTTCATGCGTATCACCAACAACGTATCCGTGCCCTGGAAAATGTTTTGCAGTAGCAATGATGTTTCTTTCTTGAGTCGTTTTAATAAACTGATTAGACCAAGGAATTACACTATCTGGCACATGACCGAAACTTCGCCATCCTACAGTCTTATTCGGAGACATATCAACAACTGGTGCAAAGTTGTAGTTGATACCAATTTCATTCAATTCTTCAGAAATGGTGTTTGCCACTTGCTTAACTTCTTCGGGTGTCTTTAATGTATTCGCTTTTGCTACTGTTTTGGTGTTAGTGATTTTTCTGTTTATCAGACTTGGCTCAGCGTCTGCGCTGTAAAGAAACCCTAATTTTCCAAGTTTAGAATTGAGAATATTGTATTCGTTAACCCAATTTCGGAACTCCTCTTTGGAACCATTTAGCATGAGGATTCCGCCAATTAGACCATCATTGACTAAAGCATCAATTTCTTCCTTTGCTTGACCATGCTTACCCATGGCTGGCATAATTAATTGAGCTATTTTTTCCTCCAAGCTCAAGTTTTTAATAATTTCATCTGTCCAGAAATCTAAATCATCGTCCTGATTTAAGAAGTCATTTAATGTGAACTCTGTTTTACGCAATACGAGACTTTCTTGTTGCGCACTCATTAACGTATCCCCATTTATTTCTTCTGAAGCTTGCGCACAACCAGATGATATGAAAACGAGATTTATTACAGAAATAAATAGAATGTATAATGTGGATGAAATTTGCATATCTTAAAAGTTAAATTCTATTGAAGCTTTTAATTCGTTATGTACAGTTTTTGCCACAGGGCAAGCCAAAGCAGCATTTTTGATTTTAACTTGTTCTTTTTCTGTCCAATTGTTTCCGCTTAAATCAATAGAAATGATAAGTTCTCCAATTCTCCTAGGATTACTTGTCATAATTTTCTCTACGTCTGCATGACCATTAGAAAATTCAAGCTGATGTTCTTGACAATAAATACCTATAATAGTAAGCATACAAGAAGCGTAAGCCGAAGCAACTAAATCGGTTGGTGAAAAAGCTTCCCCTTTTCCTTTATTATCTGTCGGTGCATCCGTAATAATGGTTTCACCGGAATTTAAATGTTTTGCTTTAGTTCGCAGTTGCCCTTGGTAAGAAACGGCTATTTTTGTCATTTTACAGAGAATTTAAGTAAATTTGTACTATTAAAAGGGTGCAAGAAGTTAAAATCTAAGACCTTTGCGAAGGTAATAATTATCTACTGGAAAATTCAGACCAATGGAAAATAATATTCAAGATATAGCTGTTGAAGAAAAAAAAACAATTCGTAAACCAAAGTGGTTGCGTGTTAAATTACCTACAGGTGAGAACTATAGAAAGGTAAGGCAATTAGTTGACGAGCACAAGCTACATACTATTTGCGAGAGCGGTAGTTGTCCAAATATGGGAGAATGTTGGGGGGAAGGAACAGCAACATTTATGATTCTTGGTAATATATGCACACGTTCATGTGGTTTTTGTGCGGTAAAAACTGGAAGACCAGATGAGGTAGATGAATTTGAACCAGGTAGAGTGGCACATTCCGTAAAAGTTATGGGAGTGAAGCATGCTGTTATTACATCTGTCGATAGAGATGACTTAGCAGATGGCGGTTCCACTATTTGGGTTCAAACCGTAAAGGCTATCCGTCATCAATCTCCGGTTACAACCCTTGAAACCTTGATTCCTGATTTTGCTGGTAAATGGGAAAATTTACAAAGAATTATTGATGTGGCTCCAGAGATTGTTTCTCATAATTTAGAAACGGTAAGAAGGCTTACTAAGCAAGTTCGAATTCAGGCAAAATATGACAGGAGTCTTGAAGTTCTATTCAGGCTAAAAAAAGGTGGGATGAGAACTAAGTCTGGTGTTATGCTTGGGCTAGGGGAGACCCACGATGAAGTGGTTGAAACAATGGAAGATTTGAGAAGTGTCGATTGTGATATTCTAACGTTAGGGCAATATCTTCAGCCAACTCCAAAGCATTTACCTGTTGCTGAGTTTATAACACCAGAGCAGTTTGATTGGTATAAGAAAAAAGGGGTAGAAATGGGGTTTCGATATGTAGAAAGTGGGCCTTTGGTGCGTTCGTCTTATCATGCGGAGAAACATATATTCGAATTATAAGGTTTCAATCAATATTTACTACATATTGCTCATTAATAAGGAGTGTAAGAAGGATTAAGTTGTAAATTTAGTACAAGATTTTTTGGTGATTAGACATGTTAATAATTGATTAATATTAGAATAATCAATGCTAGCGATTGATAATTAGTAATTAAATTTACATCATCAAATTTTAAAGAAGTTAAGAGTTCGTTAATTTAATTTATTATTCGTAAATTGGCGGCTTGAAAAGTTATGAAACCGTATGAATATTAAAAGTATGAATAGAAACAAGTTGATTATCAGCGCTGTAAGTATAGCCTCTGTTGCTTTCTCCGTTTTTCTGTACAATTCAGTTAAAGAAGAAATGCCAGCGAGATATACATCAACCATGGGTAGTTTGGCTGAAACACAATCCGCAAATCATTATCAAGATTGGTTAGAGTCGAAAATGATTGACATGGAAACAGGCGAACCTATAAAAGCAGAAAAACTGCAAGCGATAATGAAAGCCCACAGTCTAAAACCAAAATCATTGATAGTTAATTGGTTAGAGCACGGTCCTGATAATATTGGTGGTAGAACAAGAGCTGTTCTAATTGATCACACGAATATCAATAATATTTGGTCTGGTGGTGTTACTGGTGGATTGTACTTTTCACCAAGTAGAGCAAACTATTGGCGCAGGGTAGATAATTTCCCAGGGAATCAAATGATTTCGTCAATTGCACAGGACAAGGCTGGAAATATTTATGTAGCTACAGGTTCATTACAAGAAGGTAGCAGCTGGATTGGAAACGGTCTATATGTTACTCCAGATAATGGTGAAACTTGGGAGCTTGTTCCTGGCACAGAAAATATTACACGTATTAACCGAGTAATAGGTAATAAGAACAATGATTTTGTGATTTTTACTGCAAACTCTGGATTCCCTTTACGTAAATATACGTATGGAGGAACAGTTGAGAACGTGGAAGGCTATGAAGGAAACACTGGTGCAAGAACGTTAGCAATTTCTGATGACGGAGAGATAATGGTACTTGGAACAGGTAATCACAGAACTTATGTTTCTAAAGATAAAGGGCAAACCTGGGAAGATCGTTCGGGAACTGGAGCTGGAGAAATTAGTACTGGTGGAGTCGGCAGAATTGAATACGCTATTTCTACAAAAAAATCAGACGGGACATACTCTATTTATGCCTCAACATCACAATCCAATAATCAAGGGCAGTGGATATCATTGAATACCGGTGATACATGGCACAGACATACACCACCTACCCCAGCAGGTGTAACAAATGGAGTTATTGATTTTAGAAATCAAGGTACTTGGAATAACGTTGTGACTTTTGACCCAACGAACCCTAAAAGAGCAATCATCGGTGGTATTGACTTACATGAATGGCAACAGGTAATTGACAATCCTCCTTCTGGTGGTTGGAACAGAATTTCTTTGTGGTTTGTAAACCCTACAAATCCTTTGTATGTGCATGCTGATAATCATGATTTGAAATGGGATGAAAACAATGTACTCTACATTGGTAATGATGGTGGAGTAAATAAATCAGATGACTTAGGTGAATCTTTTTACCCTGCTAACAGAGGTTACAATATTGCTCAGTTCTTCAAAATAGCCTATGACAGAAATGGTGCTGTAATTGGAGGAACACAAGATAATGGGGCTTTGTATAACAACCATAAAAATCACACATTTGAAGAGTTCAGAAATGTAACTGGAGGTGATGGATTCTCTGCTGCTATTTCTTATTTTAATCCAAATTTAATAATCACAAGTAGTCAGTTTAACAACATTAACAGATCTGCTGATGGAGGTCAGATTTTTAATCCATTAGTGCCAGGTTGGCCATCCAATCAATACGGACCAACAGGAGTGGAAGGAGGTGACCATCCATTCCATACGGAGTTCTACTTAGCAGAGTACTATGATGAAAATTCTGAAGATTCAGTTTTGTTTGTACCACAACGTTCTTATGACGCTGGTGATTTAGTTATGGTTCCAAGTTTGGCTACTGGTGACACGATAGAGTATATTACTCCAAATGCTGTTAGGTTTTCAGATACTTTATTGTACAACCCTTCTTTAACAAGAACGGAGTACATAGCTGAAGATGCTATATCAGGTATTTCTTTTGATTTAGGATTATTCCCATTCGAATTTTTTGCATCTGCATCACAGCAGTATCCACCTTTGATAGGAGACTCATTATTGATTGATGGTCCTTTTGGTTTAGATACTATAGTTGTGGCTGGGTTAGAAGGATATGACTTCTTTGTGGGTGAAAATCCAGAAACTGGTCAAACATTAGACATGGCAAGAGACACTATATTATTAGGAGTTCCATGGGATACATTGAAGGTTCAAGATCCTTTCCAGTCTTGGTTTGTGGTTTCAACGAATAGAAATGGAGGTGAACTTTGGGGTACTCGTGATGCGTTACGTTTATCTGTTGCACAGCCTAAATGGGCAAGAATTGCAACGGACTTAGGTAGTGGAGTAATGGATGTTGAATTTAGTGAAGATATGAATCACATGTTCGTTTGTCCAGCTGCGTTTAAATCATCTACAGAAGCTAATTTTACTGGAAGATTGTATAGAATTGATGGTTTGGGTAGTGTATATTCGAGCGATCCAGATTTCCATACTAAAGTGGATACTCGTCCTCAATTTGGTGCGACAGCTACCACAAAGCTTCAGATGACAACAACTGCATTTGCTGGTATTGGAATTGATCCTAGAAATCCAGATGTATTAATTGCAACGCAAATGTTTAATGGTAATGTTTTTAGATGTAATAATGCTACTTCTGATGCGCCAGTCTTCACTAACGTTGGCTCACAAGGTGGACTTGCATTCTACGATGTAGTAGTTGATAGAGAAGATAACAATATTCTATTTGCAGCAACGAATGTTGGTGTGAGCTTGTCGGAAGATGGTGGTGCTACTTGGACAGATGTAACTGACCCTTCTTTTGCAGGTACTCCTTGTTACCACATCGAGCAGTCTTGGAGAACTTGGGATGAGGGTAACAAAAGACCAGGTGCGGTATTCGTTGGTACACATGGTAGAGGTATTTTCTCAACTGACGCTGTTCTAAATGTAGTTGAAGAGGATAAACCAGAGGTCATTAAAGATAAAAAGAATACAATGCTTTCGATTTATCCAAACCCATCGAGAGATAATTCAACGCTTGTAATAGATGTTAAGAATGAAGCGACAGCTAATATATTATTCTTCAACCTTTCAGGTAGTGTAGTAAAATCTATTAGCAAAACGAATTTGTATGTCGGAAAGAATGAAGTATTCTTTAGTGCTTCTGACCTTCCTCAAGGTACGTATATTATTCGAGTGCAAATTGGAAATCAAATTGAAACAGCGAAGTATATTAAAATGTAATTCGTAAATAATTTTAACAGAAAACCTCGGTAATTCCGGGGTTTTTTGTTTACAAAGAAAAAGAGAATGAAGAACTTATCAATTAGTGAAGCAATTGCAATGGTTGCGGAATTTCACAACGCCTTTTCTATTAAGAATAATGAGTTGCCAACTACTGATTTAGAAGAAGGTCAGGTACAGTTGCGACATGATTTAATGCAGGAGGAGAATGAAGAATATCTTGAAGCTGCTAATAATGGAGATTTAGTTGAGGTAGCAGATGCATTAGGCGATCAATTATATATTTTGTGTGGTACAATTTTAAAGCATGGACTTCAAGATAAAATAGCGGAAATATTCGAAGAAATTCATCGCTCGAACATGAGTAAATTAGGAAAAGACGGAAAACCTATTTATAGAGAAGACGGCAAGGTGCTAAAAGGGCCGAATTATTTCAGACCTAATGTTAGCAAGTTTTTGTAGGTAACATTCAATTTTTAAGTCAAAAAGCATAGCATTATTAGTAACTTACTATCTTTGTAAAAAGAAAATATTTATATGGCAACAACTTCAGATATAAGAAATGGATTGTGTATGAACCTAAACGGGAAATTAGTTACTGTTATTGAGTTTCAGCACGTAAAACCAGGTAAAGGACCTGCATTTGTAAGAACAAAATTACGCGAAATTGAAAGTGGTAAAGTGTTAGATAATACTTTTTCAGCTGGACATAAAATTGAAACTGTTCGAATTGAAAAAAGACAATATCAGTATTTATATAGTGAGGAAGCTGGATACAATTTTATGCACTGTGAAACATTCGAACAAGTATTAATTCCAAATAAATTGATGGATAAATCAGAATACCTAAAAGAGGGAATGATTTGCGATATAACTTTTCATGCAGAGCAAGAGTTGCCATTGATTGTAGAGCTTCCAATGCATATCGAAGCAGAAGTCACCTATACTGAGCCTGGTGTAAAAGGGGATACTGCTACCAATAGTATGAAGCCTGCAACTATTGATACAGGTGCCGAAGTTCGCGTTCCTCTTTTTATTGATATGGGAGAAAGAATTAAAATAGATACTCGAACAGGTACTTACGTAGAACGAGTAAAATAGGTTAAATTAATAGACAGTTAAATGTTGTTGCAATTTAATTCATTTTGTTGTTTTTCTTCAAAAGTGTTTATTGTAAATCATACGACTGTAAATTGTATTTAAACTTGTAGATCGAATAAATAACTTTATTTAGAGGCTTCAACATTAACGAAGCCTTTTTTTATAAATATTGAAAGGTAAGTGAAGAAGAAGCTAGTAGTTATTCACGGAGCACTTGGTTCATCGGTTGAAATGCGAAATCAAGTTAGTGTTTCTGATCGTAAATTTGAAGTTGTTTTTCTTGATATTCTTGGACACGGTAAAAATTCAGATAAGTTAGATGATTTTACGTATGACAACGCTAAAAAACGATTAGCTGAAGAATTAGAAAAAGTTGGCGAATGTTTTATCTTTGGTTTTAGTATGGGAGGGTATTTAGCTCTTGACTTGGCAATTGAAAACCATCCGTCTATCAAAGGAATTGTGACACTTGGAACGAAGCTTGCTTGGACGCTAGAGAGTGCTAAAAATGAAGTTAAATTTTTAGATGAAACACTATTAAAAACTAAACAAGAAGCTTTTTATAATCATTTGGTGTCACTACATGGTGATAATTTGCCCAAGCTTTTAGAGAAAACGGCAAGTGTTATGATGGAGCTAGGAAGTTTTCCAAGAGTTACAAGTGCTAAGTTTAAAAATGTTTCTATTCCTATCCGATTAATTAGAGGAGGAAAAGACAAGATGGTATCGAAAGAGGAATCATTAGAAATCGTTTCATCCAATTCGTTAGCTCAATATTTCGAAATCTCACATTTCATACATCCTATTGCATATTTAAATGCAAAACACGTTGGTGTCTTGGTTGAAACTCACATTGATTCCCTAGGTTATAAGTGGGTAAATACCAAAGAAGGAAAAGTAGCATATAAAAAGATTGAAATTGATTCTAGTTCATCTCCAACTATTTTATTTCTGCATGAAGCACTCGGTTCAATTGCCCAATGGAAAGATTTTCCTGAAAAATTATGTCACCGTTTAGGTTGTAATGGAGTTGTTACAGAACTTATTGGATACGGTTATAGTGATGCGACAGAAATTAAAAGAAACAGAGATTATCTTCGTTTTTTTGGCAAAGAACATATTCCCGAACTAGTCGATGCGCTTCAACTTGATTCTAAACTACTTTTAGTAGGACATTCAGATGGTGGTACGAATGCTCTTTTCTATGCACGATATTTTGAAGAAAAAGTTTTTGGTGTTGTAACTTTTGCAGCGCATTGTATCAATGAAGCTGTTACGAGAAATGGGATATTTCCAGCAATTGAGGCCTATCAAAACAACAAGTTAAAAGGCTTAGAAGTATTTCATGGTGCAAAAACAGAAAAAGTATTTTACGATTGGGCTGAAACATGGTTAAGCGAAGATTATAAAAATTGGGATATCACAGAAGAGATAAAAGGAATAAATCGACCAGGTTTAATTATTCAAGGAGAATTTGATCAATATGGAACAGAAAAGCAAGTGTCACTTATTGCAGATTCTTTTGATGCTTCAGTTGAAAAACTTCTCTTGAAATGTGGTCATGCACCTCATTTAGAGGATGAAACAAATGTATTAAGTGCAATAGAAATATGGTATTCACGATTAAAACAGTAAAAACACAGCGCGTTTTTCATTTCGGTAATCCAGAAAAGGCGAAGCATCTAATAATTGTTTTCCATGGATATGGTCAATTACCGGAATATTTTATTCGTAAATTTCATTCGCTAGACCCTGAAAAATATTTTATCGTTGCACCGGAAGGACTTCATCGTTTTTACTTATCAGGAACATCGGGAAGAGTAGGAGCATCTTGGATGACAAAAGAAGCTAGAGAGGATGATATTTCCGACAACATTGATTACCTAAATGAAGTTTCTAAAAATACGCTAAAACAAGGAGAATTTACAAAAAGAACAATCATAGGTTTTTCCCAAGGCGGAGCAACTGCCGCTCGTTGGCATCAAAACGGAAATTTTAAAGCGGATAATTTTGTTTTTTGGGCAAGTGTTTTTCCGCCAGATTTAGTATTTTCAAGTTCTAATACTGCTTTCGAAAGGTCTTCCAACTTTTTTATTGTTGGAAATGATGACCCTTATTTTCAAAATGTTGATTTGAATTCTGAGGTATTAATCGATAAACACTTTCCAGTAGAAACAGAAAAAATCCTATTTAGCGGAAAACATGATATTACGAAAGAAGCGCTTGAGCTATTGCTTTCTAAGCTTTAGAAAATCTAGAAAACATTCAAAGAGCTATTAATTGCCAACATACAAAACAAGAATACCCATTTGTTTTGTCATATCCATTATTGGTGTTGCTGTCATCCAAGAATCGCCTTGCTTTTGCGCAGTGGGTTTGTTCACTGAAATAATAAATTCATCTTTTTCAGTTTTTCCCTCTTCGTTTCTATCGGTGGAAAACAATACTTTATTCGTTTTTGGTTCTATGAGTTTAACTTTAGAAATGTTTTCGTCACGAACCATTGTTAACATATATTGTTCCGCTTGCTCTTTATTATTTCGAATTAACTCACTTCTTACAGCTAAAGAAAAAGCTTGTATGAGTTGAGTATTGTATCGGTTGTGAAGCAATTCTATCTGTTCGGTAAATTCGCTTGTTAATTGTCTTTCAACTTTGTTGCTTTTCATAACTCCCCAAAGAATAGATATGAGAAGTGCGCCAAGTAATAAAAATACTACTGGATGTTTTTGTAGTATATTCTTTTTCTTTGATTCCTCTTGTTTATGTTCACTCATGATTGTCAAATGTTAAATTAATCTGCTTTTCTAAAGGTTAAGCTTCCTTTGGTACTTTCTAAAAATAGTTGCTCATCAGTTATAGTGTAAATTACTTTAACTTCTGACACACGATCAAAAACTTTGTTTTCAATTTCTGACTCCACTTCGCAATACATTCGAGTAGCGATTAGCGCATCCATAAAAAGAGCGTTGTACTCAAAACGAACTGATGCACCGAAAGTATTGCAACCACCGCTGCCACCAACTTTTCCATCTTCTACGTTAAATTGGAAAAATGGAGGTTCTCTTCTAAAGATACTTCTATCAATTTCCTTGTTATCGATATGTGTAAGTGTCCAAAGTGAAAAAAGTTCCGCCTGACCAGTATATTCCCCACATCCATTTAAGGAGAGGTTAGTGGAACCTTCTTTGTCTTTGTAGTTTATAGCTATTTTTTTATTTCCTTCACGACATGAAGCCACATCAATTTCAATATTTAGAATTCCTTTTTTATTTTCGGAATGTATAGAAATGACATCAGCTCCTGCAGCAACATTAGGCACAGCGTCTTGTGCATTGAAAACAATATTTTCTGTTTTGGAAGTAAAAACAACTATTTTATTGAAAATAATGGAGAGTTTCCATGTAGAGTCTTTTGCAATTGATGTAAAGTCCGATTGATAATTACTTGGATGTAATGTAAATATGTCAACAGAAGGCAAGTCATTTTCATTGGCATTTTTTGAGTTTCCACAAGAGGAAATAAGCCACGCCAAACCAATTGTTATTGTAAATAAATGTACTTTCATTTTTTTAAGGTTTACTTTTTGGAAGGCGAATATAAATAAAACCTACCACTAATTATTAATCATAAAAATAGCAAAAGAAGTGCCACAATCAGTTAAAGAAACTTGGATTTATCTAATTTTAACCATTCCAAGGTAGCATTACAGAAAATATCTTCTTGAACTTCATTGGAAAGTTGACTTTCTTCTATGAATTTTCCTATTTCTAAATCGCCTAATGGAAAAGGGTAATCTGTACCAAGACAAACTTTTTTACTTCCTTGGAGTTTTAATATGTATTCTAACAAATCAATATCGTGAGTTATACAATCCACCCAAAATTTACCGACATATTCTCTAGGGTTTATGGGATTGTCAATAGCTACTAGGTCTGGTCGGCAATTAAAACCATGTTCAATTCTTCCTAACGTTGGTAAAAAAGCCCCACCTGCGTGAGAAAGGCATACACGAAGATTCGGAAGTTTTTCAAAGACCCCACTAAAAACGAGCGAACAAGC
>SKGS01000002.1 GCA_007117355.1 Lishizhenia sp.
ATAGCACAAAGCCCATCAAAGAACTTTGTGCTAAAAGAAAAATATAATTCCCTCTAATTCTGTGGAGTATTTCTAATACTAAGAAGCAGATGTAGGCAAACTTAAATGTATCCCAAGTTCAATTCTTGGTAGAGGGGCTAAACTTTAAAAAAATAAAATTATGGAAAAGAGAGAAGCTTTTGGAAATGATGAAATTGCAGCAATTGCAGCAAGTTTCAGGGCGTTTTTAAAAATGGTAAATAAAATTGGAGATACGAAAGTATGCCTCCAATGTGGCGATACTTATACTAAAAAACAGTTTGAAAACAGACCAAAATCAATCCCATTTGATTTGGGTTATTGCGATATAGGATGTTATTATGCTGCAATTGAAGAATAACTAAATAAACCCTCTTAGGAGGGTTTATTTTTTTAAACCTTTAAAATTATATGATATGGAAAAGAAAACGATTTTAAAATGGATTTGGGGAGGGCAATTTAAAAACGACCCCAATTTAATTGAAACAGGGGTAACGTTGTATGAAACAAGTAATTTATTCAAAAGAGATACAAAATATACTATCACTTTTGACAAAAGTAACTTCATAGTCAACATTTATGAAATAGTAGAGGTAGAAGAGTATCCATAAGTACTTCTACACTTCATAGAAAAGACTTTGATTTCGGTATATAAACTCCTTAGGGAGTTTATTTTTTTTACTTAACCAAACAAAGAACTTTAAACAAACAAAGAACTTTGTGTTAAAACAAAGACAATAAAAATTTTATAAACCTTAAAAACTTTTAATTATGTCAAATTTTAATCACACCAGTTCAATCATCGGTAGCAAAGCTACCTTAAATGAGTTCGTAAACGAGAAAGGTAACATAAGTTATTCTTTCGGATATGGTAACACAGTAAAAACAAGTTGGAAAGTGCAGGATAGCAACTCTGCTGCTTTCGAGAAATTTGGTTTCGGTAGCAGTTCAAAAGGCGGGGACTTTGACCCAAAAACCTATATGTGTTTTGTTAATTGTCCTTCTGCAATATTAGAAGGATATCAAGCAGCAACTGATAAAGAAAAATTTCTTCAAGAAACCGCAGATAAAATGATGTCTTTGGGTTTCAGGGTGCTTCCCGTAACAGGAAGTGCACCTATTGCTACTAAAAGTATTCGTCAAAGTATCGAGAGTGGTCTTGCCACTTTGGACAAAGTAGCAGACTCACAACTTGTTCCTAACAGCGAAATTTACATGAAAGTATTTCTGCTTGCCCCAGGGCAAAAAGTAAGCGACAAATTAACAGAGGAGTTTGGAAGAAAAATTGTTTCTACTGATGTTTCAACGCAGGACAACTTCAAATGGCAAATCCTTGCCACAGACCTTACCTTTGAAGAAGTTATTGAACATGAAACGGTTTCTGAAAATGCCGACGCATTAGAGGCGGCTTTTGGCGATTTCTAAAACACCTTAACACCTGCATAACCTACTTAGGTTATGTGGGTGTTTTTTTAATTAACCAATTATTTTATTAACACCTTATATATATACATATAGTTATGAAAAATGATAAATTGAAATTTGATGAGGAAACTGTTGCAATCAGGAGAGATGTCATCAAAATTACGGGTTTGCCTTTGTTAGTAGGCAAAGATAATGAAGGGATTATTTTAATAGTAACCAATCCCAAATTAGATGTTCCAGGAAGGGTAGCACTTAGGCTTTATGTTAAAGTATTGTCCAATCCTATGATTAAATTAGGATTGAATTTTGTTAATCCCGATATAATCAGAATTGAAGACAAGAAAAAAAGAATTAGGAATATTATGAAATTGAAAATAGTCTAGGTTTTGTTTAACGTATTTGGGCAAAAGTTAAACAGAATTTTTTATTTTGTTTAACTTTTTTGGAAATCAACGTGAATTTTGTAAAGCAAAATTGACACAAAAAATGGAAACTCAAAATTATTTTCATGTTTTTTGAAAGTTTTTTTCATGGATAACTTATTATTATTCAGAGAAATACAATTAGGAAACTTTGAAACGAAAAAAGTTTCCATGAAAATATTTGGAAGTGTCAAAAAAAAAATATACCTTTGCAAGCGAAATTGCATATAGCACTTTAAGTGAGCTTTAAGTGAGAGATTACTAATAAGAAATGAGAAAAACTGTTAAAGGATTGGATTAAATAGGATAGGCTAAGTGGTTGATTATTAACATCTTACCCTTTACCCACAATCTCAAATTCCTCAAAACTCCTCACTTATTTAAAATAGCCTTTTTTCTTTCCTTTTCACAATTAAAACATATAAATTTAGATATTGTAATTCCACTTAATCCAGAAATGGCAAGGAGTGTATGGTAACAAGGAATTAGATGACTTATTACAATATCTATTTGCATAATATAATAAGAAAAAGCTCATCTAACCAATGAGTGTAGTAAATTAATGCCGCAATAAAACTACCTTCTTATGGTGAGAAGATGTTAGTGTTAAATTACCTATCAAATAGCAGGTAGGGCTGCGTTTCTTATTATATTTTATCCCAAATCCCTTGACGATTAGCTTTAATAGCTATACTATGTCAATATTTGGGATTATTTTCTTTATATAATAGCTTTTTTAAATATTTCTTATATTAAGGTTGTATCTAATCCTTAATATAACTATCATTAGAAGTAATGATGTAGCACATAGGACTAATGTGTGAATTAAATGGATAGGACAGCATAGTTGCTCAATGTCAAACAATTTAAAACTATAATTATGTTAAAGAAACTTACCTTAGTCTTCTCATCAGAAAGCTTTACTGATTTATCAGTAGAACAAGTATGGGAAACATTTAAAACAAAAGAATTGTATTCCTCTGAAAAGCAATACACATATCAATACAATAATGAATGGGGTTGTATTGATATTTACAGCATTGACCCATTATATAAATTCAAACTAACCTTTCCTACATAACAATAGGCAGGTTAGTAACTCAAAACAAGGTCAGTCGGAGTAATTCTGTAAGCAGGAATAAGATACTTTAATGGTCGCAAACTCTTACGAGCTTACAGAGCCTTGTTTTAATATTATATGTTGCAGGTACTTGCAAGCCAGGTATTACTA
>SKGS01000058.1 GCA_007117355.1 Lishizhenia sp.
AAATCCTTTCGACTTAAGCCTCTAACTGTCTTCATATCTATAAGTTTGATACGAAATTACAAGGCGACTTCGTAATCTATTTACGTTTTACTATGTTTTACGACCTAACTTGGTAACCCAATTCTTTAAATTTAAAAACTTTGTATGAGTGAAAATAAAAAGACTGGAGAATATGAGAATTAGGAGTGGATTAAAAGTGTAGGAATTTCTATGTACAAATTGATAATTCTTTGTGTTTATTTAAGTTCCCTCCTTCACCATAAACAACAAAAACACCACTCCTACACTAACAAAAGCTATAGCTCCCAGTTTACCGCCATAACCGTCGAAGATAGGTTCGGTAACTATAAAGAGTAATCCGCAAATAGTTCCAGCTACTAAAATCATGGGTGAAGTAGCAATAGATGCTGCTGTCATACCGACAAAACTGCCTGCAAAAACAACTAAAGCTAAGTTCTCTTTTTGTGTGAAGTAAGCAACTAAATATCCTACTAATCCGACAATACAGGAAGCCACTACGGGGTGAAGTCCCCATTTTTGGAGTTGAAAAGCACCGACTGCACCAAAAATCCCCCCAATAATAATGAATATAGATGTTATCATTTGTCTGTTTTCCTAATCGACGGACAATATAACAATTGATTTTGGCATTAAATGTAATAACGTATATAAAATGTCAACTTTCCTAATTGCTGACCGCCTTTCTACATGTGACTAGGCCAAACAAATGGAAAAATACCTCCATCAGTCACAAGCACTTATGCGTCTCGTTCGTCAAAAGACTCCTCTATTTCATTTATTCTAAATCAGATCCTTTCAGAAATCTTATTTTGTCTAAGCTTTTTAGATTGAAGGATGTACAAAATGATTCGCAAATATTTAGTTATTTAAGTTTATTGTGATACATTTGGGATGGTTTGAACTACTAAATATATAATCATGGAAAAAGTAACTTTTGATCAAGCCATTGGGTTGGTAGATAATAGTTTGCGAGGATTAAAATATGATCCTGAGCTTTGTAAAACAGAAGTTAAGGGACGTTAGGATGTTGTTATCAATAAACGTGAAATTTGGATAGATGTAAAGCCAGCATACGAAGGCTCCGATATCTATTTGTTGCTCATGTTCTCACCGTTATTTCCCGATCCTCAAATAGAAGATACAGAGTTTTACAAGGAAATGCTCAGATTTTCTCATGCTATGCACCGTGTAGGAGTAAGTATCAATAATAATTGGGCTTTAATTTATCATACCTGTAGGATAGAATATTTGACACAACAAGAAGTTGATTCTATTATTGACAATGTGGTTTTTTTCAGCGAGGACATGTATAACAAAATGAAAGATAGGTTTCCAGATTTAATTACTTAATAGCACAAATGCAGCCCTATCTAAAAATAAGCACCCGTATCAGTGGTTACACCATATTTGAATTACTCTTATATGGGTTACTTATTGCAGTAGGGATTTATTATATCATGAATCCACACAAATTTGAAGTTGTTGATAATCGTGTAAGTAAAACCAAAATTGATTTATCAACTCAGACTATTCAAATCATTTTTAGTTTCGTTCTCATTGCTGCAGGTTTACTTTTTTTAAATGTCATTCTTAAACGCATTAGAAAGAAATCTGTAGTTATCGACTTTCGAGGTGCATCGTTCTATGAATATCGAAAAATCAAAAGACATTATTCATGGTCTGAAATCAACTCTTTCCAAACGGACATTCTTTATTATCGTAACGCTGCAACTGGCGCAAACTTGTCATTTACACTTGTCAATAATTCAAAGGTTAAATTCAAATATGTTTTAATCGATCATAGAACATCTGGGCGGTTAGCTTTTGAAATACCTTTATGGAAGAACAAAAATAATTTGCTTGAAAAACAGGTGTCTAATTTGGAAGCATTCATTAATATGAAGATTGAGAGGGCATAACACCACAACCTTTTATTAGCGATTCATTATTATCTTTACGTTATGCAAAATCTCAATGAAAAATACATGCCCAAAATTGGGTTAACCTAAAAAAGACAAAAATAACAGTTCATATATTTTATTTTTGCCTTTTAATTCTCAACAGTATCAGATTGGTAAACCGACTGAAAGGAGCTCAAATACGTTAATAATTTGGGATAGACGTCATAAATTATTGAACGAATAATTTAATTATCTTAGATAAGAAACAATAATCATAACAACTGAAAAACACATAAATAAATACCGCGTCGCATATGCCCATTTACAAAATTGGGATAACCGTTCATCTGGCGCATATTTCATAACAATTTGCACCGCCAACAGGGAACATTATTTTGGTGAAATCGAAAATGGAAAAATGAAATTGTCTCATTTGGGGGGTATTACCGATTCAATAGGAAAAAAAATTCTAAATGGTTGCATATTTTAGATGCGTTGAATGCAACGTGTCTGTAATATGTAACAACAATTATTCTATCCACAAACCTCCAATTCACAAAATAGTTATATATTTAGGGTTCACTTATAAATATTGAATTATGGGAAAAGGAGATAAGAAAACGACCAGAGGAAAACGAGTGAGAGGGTCTTACGGTAAGACAAGACCAAGAAAAAAGCCAAATAATGGAGTTGCTGTTGTTGCTGAAAAACCTGCGGTGGAGGCAAAGAAAACTACAGCCAAAAAGGCTTCAGTAAAGAAAACCACTACCAAGAAAACAGTTGCAAAAAAGCCAGCGGCGAAAAAGAAAACAACAAAAGACGAGGAAGAATAGGATATACGCTTTTTTCGTATATAATTGTAAGAGACTTTCGGGTCTCTTTTTTGTTACTTATTTTACAAACAATCGAACATTCAACTTGGAAAACTTTCTAATTCGTTTAAAATAAAAAGCCCAAATTATACATCCTGTAAACATGCCTGTAAGCTTACCTTTATTCACAGCAGAACGTTGAATCGTTTTTCTTTTTTTGTTTAATTTAGATAACGCTGCGTAATATGCAAAATGAGCTTTTAGAACAGCTAAGGTGTTTTTGGGAGACATGCCAACTAAAAACTTTACGCCTGCTGCTCCGTCTAGCACCAACCTTTTAAAAACCATCAGAAATAAAAT
>SKGS01000038.1 GCA_007117355.1 Lishizhenia sp.
AGGGAAAAAACTAATCGTGTTGTTGAGTTATTGCTTGCTGCTGTTTCACCAAAAGAGTTGCTTACAGGGAAAATTCTAGGAATTGGCGTAACAGCTTTGTTTCAGTTTTTAATTTGGGTAGTTCTTATCACTGGTGGACTCATGCTATTTAGAAGTTATTTCTTTCCAGATGTTTTTGACCCAAGTTTAATCGCCAATCAAATGAGTGAAAATGTTGCTAATCAAATGGCAGATGAATTTAATCTTTCATTGGTTGCTTACAACGATTTTGTAGATTTAGTTTATCGACAAATTCAGTTTTCAACAATGGTATTGTTTTTTATTTTATTCTTTATCGGAGGGTATCTGTTTTATGGTGGATTTTTTGCTATGCTTGGTTCGTCAATGGGTTCAGAATCCGATGGTCAACAGTATTTAATACCAATTAGTCTTTTACTTGTTTTAGCCATTCTATCTGGTTATTTTGCTGTTTATTATCCTAATCACACCTTAACATCGGTTGCGCTTTTTGTGCCTTTTTCAACACCCGTTGTTGCAATGGTAAAACTGGGGATTGGTTTTGAGTCTGGTGAAGCTTGGCAGTTCTATTTTTCCCTTTTCACACTTTTTATTTTTGGGGTATTAGTTCTTTCCCTTGCAGGAAGAGTTTACAAAAACGGGATTTTACAATTTGGACATCGACTTAGATTAAATTTACTTCTCAAATGGATTAAAAAAACCTAGCATGAAAGGAGCGATAATTGACTTAGGAACAAACACCTTTAACTTATTGATTTTTGAACGAAAGTCAGGTAAAAATGTCATTTTGCATACCGATAGAATTCCGGCAGCAATTGGCTTAGGTGGAATAAACGATAACTTAATTGCTCCAGAAGCTTTTGCTCGTGGTGTTGAAACCATTGCTACATACAAGCAAGTTTGTTTAGATTATGGAGTGCAAAAAATAAAAGCATTTGGGACATCGGCCATGCGCGGAGCTATGAATGCGAAAACGTTTTGTTCAACTATTCTAAATCAAACGGGTATAAAAATTGAAATAATCCAAGGCGAAAGAGAGGCTGAATTAATTTACACAGGTGTGAAAAACGTGCACACGTTCAATTCTAAAACTTGCATCATTGATATTGGAGGTGGTAGTACAGAGTTTATCGTCGCAGACCAAAATCAAGTATATGACATGGGTAGCTTTGATATTGGTATTTCACGTATTCAGCAAGGTTTTGATTTAAGCGACCCTATTTCTCAAGATGATTTTACTGTTTTAGATAACTATTTAGAAAGCAGAACAAAAGGCTTTTTAAAACCGGGGGTCTGTGAGGCTTTGGTTGGTGCTTCCGGCAGTTTTGATACGTTTTACGAACTCATTTATGGAGAAGATTACTCAAATTATTATGCTTCTGCTGCTTTACCTTTCGATAAACTAATGGATGTACTTAATTTACTCATCACTAGTTCACAAAAAGAGCGCGAGGAAAACATTCATATTACCGATTTAAGAAAAAAAATGATTCACATTTCTGCTTATAAAGCTAAATGGGTAATCGAAAAACTGCAAGTAAAAGAGGTTTATATTTCTCCTGCTTCACTTAAAGAGGGGGTTATGGTAGAAATGGTGGAGGGGGAATAGGGAAAAAATTGATTAGCCCGTTTTATTCAAGCATTACTGTCTTATAGAGCTAATAACTTGCTTAAAAAGCTTAGAATGCCATTCCGCACCTCAATCAGAAATCCTATATTTGAAATTCCGAGCGAAAAAAACATAAAAACTCAATTCAAATGCACACGATTTCATCCAAACTGCCCGATGTAGGAACAACCATTTTTACGGTGATGTCAAAAATGGCAGCCGATTATGGAGCAATAAACTTATCTCAGGGGTTTCCGAACTTTCCTGTGAATAAAGAACTTATTGCTGAATACCATAAAACGATTGACGCTAATAGTCACCAATATGTACCCATGGCGGGTTCTCCTGCGTTGATGCAGCAAGTTGCTACTAAAATAAAAACCCATTACAACCGTGAAATTCAAACAGAAAAGGAGTTGTTAATTACTGCCGGCGCAACACAAGCGATTTTCACTGCACTAATGGCATTAATTCATGCCGGTGATGAGGTCGTGGTGTTAGACCCTTCATACGATTGCTACGACCCTGCGATTCGACTTTGCCAAGCAAAACCCGTGCACATGAATATGAATGCCGATTTTTCGGTGAATTGGAATAAAGTCGCAGACGCCATCAACGAGCGAACGAAATTGTTGATTATTAATAACCCACACAATCCTGGAGGAAAAGTTTTTGATGAATCGGACATTATAGCAATTGAAAACCTTCTGGAGAAACATCCTCAATTGATGCTCTTGTCAGATGAAGTCTATGAATTTATTTATTTCGAAAAACCACATATTTCTGTTCATTCGAGAGAAAAATTACGTGACCGTACGTTAGTTGTTTCTTCATTTGGCAAAACGTTTCACGTTACGGGTTGGAAAATAGGATATATTGTTGCTCCTCCACACTTGATGACAGAGATAAAAAAAGTACATCAATTTAATGTGTTTTGCGTGAATTCAACGGCACAAATCACCTTATCCAACTATTTGGCAAAAACAAATTTGGATGAATTAGGTGGGTTTTACCAACAAAAACGCGATTTATTCCGAAGCCTTTTAAAAAACAGCCGATTTGAATTGCTTGCCTGCGAAGGTTCATATTTTCAAGTGGCAAGTTATGCTGAAATTAGTAACAAAAATGACGTCGCTTTTTCGGAAGAAATGACACAACAACATGGGGTTGCAGTTATTCCAATTTCCGTTTTTAACAAAGACGCCCACGATGATAAGTTAATCCGTTTTTGCTTTGCCAAAGACGACGAAACATTAATAAAAGCCGCTGAGAAATTATGCAAGATTTAAGGGTTACTGTGCTTCAAACCAAGCAGTTTTGGGAAGAAAAAGCTGCTAATTTCGCTCATTTTGAAAAACAATTAGCACAAATTGAGTTGCCGACAGACATGGTGGTATTACCCGAAATGTTTCATACCGGTTTTACCATGAACGCTGAAAAACTAGCAGAAAACATGGATGGTGA
>SKGS01000008.1 GCA_007117355.1 Lishizhenia sp.
CAGAGGCTCAATTGTTATACGAGAACCAGATTCAAGCTATTGAAGCAGGATATGAAAAAGAAGTAGAATTTGCAAGATTAAAATACCAGCAAGAATTAAAACAATTTCAAGAACGCACATTGGCAGAGAGGGTTTTACAACAAACACCTGAACCTCAATTAGAATTGCCTCCCGCACCAACTTTACCTTTCAGGCATAACACTGAAGAGCTAGCAAGCCACCTTAAAGTTGCAGGAATGACACGAGGTGAAATTCAGCCTGTACGCATTGTTTTACAAGTTGATGCTTTTGAATTTACTGACTTAAAACTTAATGTAAATACAAGAAAACGCAAAAAGGATGGTATTGAAATAATAGATTCCACCTACAATTACACTTCTCGTATAAAACAAGATTTAGCTATTTATGCAAAAACTCCCTTTGGTGAAGAGTACCACGAATTTATTCCAGAAACACAAAAACATCGGTTAATTCGCGGTAGTGTTGCAAGTGATACACTAACGGCATATAATAATATGATGGTTGAGCTTCAATCACGAGAGCGTAATTTAGTTTACGATAATATCATTCATGTAAACGACCTATTAAATTCTCTTTTTGCTACAGTTGAGGTAAATTACAAAGTTGAACTTCATGAACCGAAAAACACCAACAAGCACGATTATTCTGACATTGCTCGAGGTGTTCAGCTCGCTAAAAATGGTTTGAATAGCATTAAATCTAATCCAAATGAAGCGATAGAAAGTATGAATGAAGCTTATGTTATTTGGCAAAATGCATTTCAAGAATTTTCTCGAACGGGAAAAGGAAGAATGACAACGGACGTTACAAAAGCTGTTATGAAAAATTTAATTTTAGTGAGTATCTTCACAGAGAATTGGGATGGAGCACTTTACTTTAAAAACGAATTGAAGCGATTTAAACTTTCAGGAAAAGACAGAAGAGACCTGGCAGCCCTTGATGAAAAGTACCATGATTTAAGAAGTCGATATGAGGCATTAAGTGGAAAGTGATTAGGAAATGAAGAATAAACAACAAGATAAGATGAAATCTATTATAAGCGTTTTTTTTACAACATTCTTTTTAGGGATTGGATTAATTAGCTTTGGACAAAACGTTCAAGCGTATGCAATTTATAATTCGAAAGGAAAAAAAGTATCTTTTGAAAAAATGCTTAAAGAATTAGCAAAACAAGACATTATACTTTTTGGAGAATTACACAATGACCCGATTGCGCACTGGCTTCAGTTGAAAATGACTCAAGAGTTGCATAAGAAAGGAGAGTTATCACTTGGCGCAGAAATGCTTGAGGCAGATAATCAAGATGAATTAAATCAATACTTAAACAGTGAAATTGATTACAAAGCATTTGATACCCTAGCGCGTCTATGGATGAACCATAAAACTGATTATCAGCCTTTGGTCGAGTTTGCTAAAGAAAATAACCTACCGTTTATCGCTACAAATGTGCCTAGAAGGTACGCAAGTATGGTTTATAAAAAAGGTGCAGAATCCCTTGATTCATTACCAGAAAATGAGAAACGCTGGATTGCTCCACTACCTTTTCCTTTTGACCCAGAGTTACCAGGCTATAAAGCGATGCTTGAAATGATGGGTGGACATGCTGGCGAAAACTTTCCTAAAGCACAAGCGATCAAAGATGCCACGATGGCCCATTTTATCATTTCACACTATATTAAAAATCCGCATTTGTTTTTACATTTCAACGGGGCTTACCACAGTAATAATTATGAAGGTATTTACTGGTATTTGAATTACTATGCGAGAAATCTATTGAATAACCAACCTTTAAAAATAGGAACAATATCAACGGTGTTGCAAGAAAATGTAAACAAGCTTGTACTAGAAAACAAAGGCGTTGCTGACTTTATTCTTGTCGTGGATAAGGATATGACAACAACGTACTAACTATGAAAATACCAGCATATTTAGAAAAAGGAGATACTCTCGCCATTATTTCACCGGCTAAAGCAATTGACGAGAAATTTATTCTTTTCGCCAAACAGTTTTGGGAAGAAAAAGGCTTTCGTGTTATTGTTACTGAAAATGCACTTTCGCAACACCATTATTTCTCTGGCACTGATACAGAGCGCTCCAACGATTTACAAAAAGTAATTGACCATCCAGATATCAAAGCCATTATATGTGCGCGAGGAGGTTATGGCTGTGTTCGTACATTAGATTATGTACAATGGGCTGGGATGGTAAATTTTCCAAAATGGCTCATTGGTTTTAGTGATGTTACGGTTTATCATCAGCTATTGGGAAAGCTAGAGGTAGCTAGTATTCACGCTACAATGCCTCTAAATTACAAAGACAACACATCGGAATCGTTAGAAAGTTTGCACGGCATTCTTATAGGACAAAACATTCATTACCAATGGAAAACTGCAAAGCAAAATAAACAAGGAGCATGTGAGGGGTTGTTACTTGGAGGGAACTTAGCTGTGCTTTCCAATCTTATTGGGACAGACATCTTTCCAGATTACACTGGAAAAATACTTTTTCTGGAAGAAGTAGGAGAATATCTTTATGCCATAGATAGAATGTTTTACCAGTTAAAACGCGCTGGTGTTCTTGACAAAATTTCTGGGTTAATAATTGGTAGTTTTTCAAACTTAAAAGACACAGAAACCCCATTTGGAAATAGTTTAGAAGAAATCATTTTAAATCATTTTAAATTTTCTTCGATACCAGTTTGTTTTGACTTTCCTGCTGGTCATCAAGATGATAATAGAGCACTTCTTTTTGGAAAAAAGATGAAACTTTCCGTAAATGAAAATACTGCTAGTTTGGAATTTAGTCATTGATGGGTTATAACCCGCTTTATTCACCAATCTGACATCTTTAACAGAATATGACATTGATATAAAACACTTTAAATGTAAATATTGTATTTTAAAGCATCCCCATTTTTGGGAACACTTCCTTTTGTCAGATTTTGATTTAATTTTGACCTATTTGTCGTTACAACCCCCGTGAAATATGCTTATATTCCTATGGGGCTTGTGCCTAAAATAGCTTCAAAATTAAATTCATGAACCGAGC
>SKGS01000135.1 GCA_007117355.1 Lishizhenia sp.
AAAACGTCAAATATGTATGAAATAAATCTGGGAGTTTTTGAAGGCAGCGCGTCTTTATTACGAATAATTTTTTTGTATGTCGTAGAATCAATCATTTATGAGAAGTTCAAAAACTGATAATTCTCATTTGGCAATTCACTAATACTAACAACCTTTGCATAAAGATAATAAACGATGACACCAGAAATAATTGAAAAATACAACGTTGCAAGTCCTCGATATACTTCATATCCAACAATTTTAGACTGGAATAGGCCTGATTTCGCTTTAAATGAGTTTGAATCCGAATTAAAATCAAGTTTTAAGTTGTTAGATGAAAATAAAGTAAGTGTTTATGTTCATTTACCATTTTGTGAAAGTCTTTGTACTTTTTGTGGTTGTCATAAACATATCACCAAAAATCATAAAGTAGAAGAACCCTACATTGATGCATTAATCAAAGAATGGGATAATTATCAGTCCACTTTCGGTCAAGAATTAATTGTCGAAGAATTGCATTTAGGAGGAGGAACACCCACTTTTTTTCAGGCAGAACAACTAGAACGATTGATAAAACACATCACTAAAAATCGAACGTCTGAGGTTGCTTATTCTTTTGAAGGTCATCCTAATCACACCTCAGTTGAACAACTAGAAAAACTCTATGAACTCGGTTTTAGACGTGTAAGTTTTGGGGTGCAAGACTACAACGAAAAAGTACAAATTGCTATAAATCGTGTTCAACCTTTCGAGAAAGTAAAAGAAGTTACAGAAATAGCTCGAAAAATAGGATATGAATCTATCAGTCATGATTTAGTTTTTGGACTTCCGTTTCAAACGAAAGAAGCAATGAAAGACAGTATCTCAAAAACCATCTCATTGAAACCAGATACGATTTCATTGTACAGTTATGCGCATGTTCCTTGGGTAAAAGGTACAGGACAACGCGGTTTTTCGGATGATGACATTCCAAATGGAGATGAAAAAAGAGCACTTTATGAATTGGCTAAAATCGCTTTATTAGAAGAAGGTTATTTAGAAATTGGAATGGACCACTTTGGACTTCCGAATGAACCAATGACGATTGCGATGGAGCAAAATAAACTGAATAGAAATTTCATGGGATACACCACAGCTAAAACGGATTTTCTAATTGGTTTGGGTGTTTCAGCTATTTCAGAATTTCCATTTGGTTATGCCCAAAATGTAAAAAGTGTAAAAGAATACCATGAAAAAATAGACCGCAATGAATTACCGATTTTTAAAGGTCATGTTCATTCCGTTGTAGATAAAAGTTTAAAAAAACATATCAAATCCTTAATGTGTAACTTCGAGACAAGTTATTGTCCTTCTTCTTTTATAGGAAAAAACGAGGTCAAATTTCTGCCAAAATTCAAAGAATTTGAATCAGATGGAATACTTCACTGGGAGAAAGGAAAATTACGCATTACCAAAGAAGGGCGTCCATTTGTTCGCAATGTCTGCATGACGATTGACCCTTATTGTTCTTCGAAGCAAGATAAACCGAGATTTAGCAAATCTATTTAATTTAGCAAGGCATAAATTTGTAGAGATGGATTGTTATCATTGTGGAGATAAGGTTGTTGGAAAACCGATTGTTTATGACGACAAAAATTTTTGTTGCAACGGCTGTAAAACCGTTTATTCTATTTTCACAGAAAATGATTTGGGTAATTTTTACGAATTGAATCAAGGCAGCGGAATAAAACCTGGAGGTTCAGCAAATCAAAAGTATTTACCGCTAGACGTTCCAGAAATTCGAGAAGAGTTTGTTGAATTTAAAAACGATTCTATTTACATTGTAACACTGTTTCTTCCTGCAATTCATTGTAGTTCTTGTATTTATTTATTAGAAAATCTGCAAAAACTAGAACCTAGAATTAAGAAGAGCGAAGCAAATTTTACAGCAAGAACGGTTCAGTTGTCCATTGCCAACGAATTGGAACTCTCGGATGTGGCTACATTACTGGACAGTATTGGTTATAAACCAGAGTTGCGACCAAAGTCTAAGCTTTCATCAGGCACAAAATACGATAAAAAGTTGTTACTACAGTTAGGTTTAGCTGCTTTTGCTTTCGGTAGTGTGATGCTTTGGACATTCCCAGAATATTTGGGATTAGATGAGTCGTTTGAGCCTTTTCGTAACTTTTCTTCTTATTTAACTTTATTGGTTTCTATTCCCGTACTTTTTTATTCGGCTTGGGGATACATTCGTTCTGCTTATACAGGAATAAAAACAAGTCAGTTAAATTTAGACATTCCTATTGCAATTGGTATTTTAGTTCTGTTTATTAAGAGTGCAAGTTCTATATTGTTGCAACAAGGACCAGGTTACATGGATTCTTTTACGGGCTTCGTATTTTTCCTATTAATTGGAAAATGGTTTCAGTCGAAGACTTACCGCAACATGGCATTTGATAATGACCCGAAGGCTTATTTTCCATTAGGAGTTCACCGAATCAATGATAAAGAAGAGATTGTGCTGATTGATAAATTGCAAGAAGGCGATACGATTCGTTTGTTTAACGAAGAAATTATCCCTTGTGATGTAATTTTAGAAAGTGAAAAAGCAACGATAAATACGAGTTTTATTACTGGCGAAGCAGATTTGGTTTCTGTTAAAAAAGGGGAACGCATATATGCCGGCAGCAAGCTGATTGGTTCATCTGTCCAAGCGGAAGTATTTAAAACTACGGATAGGAGTAAATTTGCAGGAATCTGGAATGCTTCCACAAAAGAAAAGTCTTCCACTTCTATTGCGCTGAATCGAGAAAATAAACTGAGTAAATATTTTTTGATTATCGTTTTTACAATTGCTTTGGGCGGAGCAATTGCATGGGCTTTTATCGACTCAAGCCAAATAGTGGAAATCGTTACAGCCATTTTGGTAGTAGCTTGTCCTTGTGCATTAGCGCTTTCATTCCCTTTTGTGTTTGGAAATGCCATGCGAAAATTTGGTAAAAGCGGTTTGTATTTTAAAAATGTGCATGAAATTGAAAAGCTCAATTCGATTACTCACATCGTTTTTGATAAAACAGGAACATTAACCAAAGACAAAACAACAGG
>SKGS01000158.1 GCA_007117355.1 Lishizhenia sp.
AATGGGGAAAAGAAGGCGCAAAACGCATTTTAGTATTTAGCCCAGCGTTTGTTGCTGATTGCCTGGAAACCATTATTGAGATAGGCGATGAATACCAAGAAGATTTTGAAAAGTTAGGCGGAGAAAAAGTCCAACTCGTTCCTAGTTCAAATGACCACCCAAGGTTTGTGGATTGTTTGGAAGATTTAGTTCGACAAAGAGTTTTAAAGTAGTTTACTTTTATTAGTTCCACTGTTATTTTAGTGGTAATAATAAATAAGTTAAACAACCGATTTTTATTAAGATATAACCGCAAAGGAAACAAAGAAGGCACAAGACGATGCACAGAGCTAGTCGAAGTGTTCGCAAAGAATCAATCTCTTGGAGAACTTTGTGAAGCCTTAGTGTCTTAGCGGTTCAAAAAAAGGAATTTCTTTAAAAAAAATACTTTTTCCATTAAATTCATGGTAGAACCCTTTTATTAGAAAAGTCTAAAGGTACTTCAAGAAATTTTAATATCAATATTGACATTTATTTCAGTATAACTATTTTCAAAATTCGATTTTAATAATTTGACCAAACGATTAGCTGAGTTGCTACTTCGACTTTCTGGAGTACTTGTTTTCGCAACTTTTTTATTTACGTAGTATGTGCTACTAATTGCTTTATCACTATTTTCTAATAAATGAATAATCGTTTGCGCTCCTTTATTAGGAGACTTACCGAAAAGAGAAAAGAACCATTTGATGAACCAATTTGCACTTTGGGCAAGATTTGTACTTACAACACCTGGATGATTGCTAACCACCTTAATTGAATTTTCTAATTCTGTTGCGTAGTGTAGGGTAAGGAGAAGAATCGCCAACTTCGATTGTCTGTAAGCTAAAAATCCTGAAAAAGAAGTTTTTTCGAAACAAGGGTCGTCCCAATTGATATATCCTTGATGCAAAGCAGAAGCAGTATTAATAATTATCGCGTCATTTCCATTTATCAAAAGCTCCTTTAACCCTTCGATTAATAAAAAAGGTGCTACAACATTGACTTGCCAAGTTAACTCAATCCCTTCTTCCGTTAGTTTCTTTTCACCAAAAACCCAAAGTCCAGCATTGTTAATTAAAACATCTAATTCATTTGTAATGGATTTGATTTTATTGATAGCATTTTCAATATCTTTTGTATTTGATAAATCGCAAATTATAGGATGAACTTGATCATTTACATTTATGTCTTTTAGTTTTGCCTCATCTCGCAAAAACAAAAAAAGTTCACCCCCTTGTCTAATGATATGATTTGCTACCACTAGCCCTAAGCCTGATGTTCCGCCTGTCAAACAAATTCTCTTACCTACTAAACTTTTCATAATTCTACCTTTTTTCAGAGTGTTAAAATACTACTTTTGGTAATCAATCAACTCAACAATTACCTCATTTCGTCTATTAACTGGATCATAAGGGGCGTTATATCCTAAAAAAGTAAATGTAGAGCTATGAGCCAACCCTTCTTTTTTCAAGGCTTGAGCTAGCTTGGATTTATACTTGTCAATTTTCTGATCATTTGCCCAACCTGAAAATTGAATAGCTGCTACAATCTTAGCCGGCTGTTCTTTAAAAACTATTCGCTTATCATTTGGATTAGGAAGAGTTGTTTTAGAGTATTCTGCCGGCACCAAAAAACGCATCGTAATAGAATCACTGAGCTCCATAGCTACAGGAGTAGTCATTGCAATGCTTTCATCTTTTTCATTACCACCAAAAATATAGCCTGCTAAAATTCTGAAACCTTGCGAAGATGCCGATTTGTAATTATCCGATGCTATTTCCACCTCCGTAAACAAGGCACTGCGATATGATCGAATTTCAAATTCATCAAACGATTCGAGCACCTCATACTCATACGTTTCGTATTTTCTCATAAAACCAAAGTATATCGCACCTATTAGAACGACAAAAAAAGTACTGATAAAAAATGTCTTCATAATAATAAAAACAATTTAATGAATAGATAGTTCGAATAAGGAACACAGCTAAAAGATGGCGTTAAATTTGGTTCCCATCGTCACAATGCTTTGAAAAGTAAAAATTTCAGAGTACACTAAATCAATAAAAAATCACTAATCAAATTTCAGTAATTATTTCACTATACCAAAGAATGATTATATTTGTTTCATTTATGAAAATTTTAACCTGTAGAAAATGAAATTTGTTGTTTCGAGTACTTCACTTTTAAAAAATTTACAAAGCATAAGTGGTGTTTTGGTTGTAAATAGCACATTACCAATTTTAGATAATTTTCTTTTTAGCGTAGAAGACGGAAATGTTCTTACTGTTTCAGCTTCAGATATGGAAACAACAATGACAACTTCCTTTTCTATTGAAGAAGCTGCTGACTTTGGTAAAGTTTGTATCCCAGCAAAAATACTTTTGGAGGTATTAAAGAATCTACCTGAGCAACCGCTAACGTTCACTGTGGATGAAAACTTTCATATTGAAATTGCTTATACCAATGGTAAGTCTCAAATGAGTGGTTACGATTCCGATCATTATCCTCGTTTTCCTAAAATTGATAGTACTGATCATATTGTTTTAGAAGGGGGTGTAATAGCAGAAGCAATTAATAAAACTCTTTTTGCGGCGGGGAATGATGAATTAAGACCAACGATGAACGGTGTGTTTTGTCAATTATCGACAGAGGATATCACATTTGTTGCAACAGATGCACATAAATTAGTGAAATACCGAAGAACTGATTCTCAAGGAAACACTATTAGTTCTTTTATTCTTCCTAGAAAAGCATTAAACTTATTGAAAGCAAATTTAAAAGGTGAAGAAGAAGTAAAATTGGAATACAACGAAACCAATGCTGTTTTCACATTTAACGACACAACACTAACATGTCGATTGGTTGAGGGAAAGTACCCAAATTACGAAGCTGTTATTCCAAAGGAAAACCCAAATGTACTAACGGTAGATCGCTTATCTTTCCTAAGTTGTGTTAAGCGTGTGGCAATATTCGCTAACAAAACAACTAATCAAATCAATTTGAAAATTGCAGGTTCAGAATTATCCATTTCGGCAGAAGATATCGACTTCTCTAATGCTTCTAACGAACGTATGACTTGTTCTTATGAAGGTGAAGATATGGAGATAGCATTCAATTCTCGCTTTTTAGTAGAAATGCTCAACAATTTGGCTTCAAATGATATTAAAATTATGATGAGTCAACCAAATAGAGCTGGTATTTTGATGCCATCTGAAATAGAAAACGAATCGGAAGACGTGCTAATGCTTATCATGCCATTAATGATAAACAGATAGTAGTAAAATAGCTAACCGATAGCTTTTTAAATATTTTTAAGAATAAGTGGTGCTCTTTTAAGTTAGGGCAATGACATAAATGAGTATCTTTTCGGTCATAATTAATACAGGGTCTAACACTCAAACGTTATGAGAAAGGTTTTATATTCGTTTTTCGTTATTTTAGCTATTCTATTATTAGAAGCGTGTGCACCCCTTCATTTTACCCCGCTTCCTACATTAGAAGAAAGACAATTCATTCGAGAACGAACGATAGAATCTTACATAAGGAAAAAAATTCCTATTGGCGACCGATATGAATCCTTTGGGTTTGGTCCAATAACTGTCAATAAACCAGAAAGCTTCGTTAGATTAGACTCATTGTTTACTGTGAAAGCAGAAATGAGAGAAAGAAATGCATTGCGAGAAATCAAGCAGTCAGGAATTGAAGATGCCATAGAACAACAGCGAGCAATCGCAAGACAAGATGAGGACCAACTAACCTATGAAATGGAGCATATTTATCTGCGAAATAAGATGGATAGTATTTATGTTCATCATGACTTTTTCTTACTAAACAACAAAGACTCTATACTTATTCATAATCCTTTCTACAACTACAGGCTGCCTGCCAAATACAAGAATCTTTGGATGAAGTATCTATTTGAACTTCATTTTTTAACGGATTTCGATTATGGCATTAGTTCTGCTGAACAAGCTTTTCTGAGGTTTTTAAAAGAAAGAGAACAAGAGTTAATTCGAACAACAGAACTAAATTCATTTATGAAACACGCTATGGAATTAATGGAGATGGCGGCGGCCGTTAACTCTGTGGATTTGGTAGTACTCGCCAAATTTGTAGCAATCAATGAAATTCGGAGAACAACAGCCAAGCCAGACCGTGTTAAATTTAGCGCACTTCGTGTAAATGAAAATGAAAATGGTGATGTTATCAATTATGAAATTTTTGCGGAGTGGTATGACGGAAATACTAGCACAACTAAACGCAATTCTAAATTCCGTTTTGACCCGTACCTTCAATTAATTCCATAATGCCAGCATTTTTACAAGAATGGTGGAATCAGATTTTAGCTACTTCCATTACAGAACATCTGGCAGTCTTTTCAGGATTGCTTTATGTTTTGTTAATTGCCAATGGAAAACGAATTGGTTGGTTTTTTGCCCTAATAAGCACTGGTCTGTATATTTATCTTTGCTTTTTTCAAAACCTCTATATTGAGTCTGTTTTACAAGTCTTTTATTTTATAATGGCTATTTATGGTTGGTTGAAATGGAAAAAAGACCTAGGAGAAAAAACTTCCAAACAGGTAATTCGATGGCCCATTAAGTGGCACCTCATCAATATTCTTTTGAGTATTACTGTCGCAATTATTCTCGGATTCCTTGTTGGGCAATATACTGACCAAGAACAACCATATTTAGATGCTTTTACTACTATTTTTAGTTTAGCGGCAACTTTTATGGTTGCCAAGAAAGTATTGGAAAATTGGTTATATTGGATTTTTATTGACATTGCCCTTGCAGTATTATATACAACAAGAAACTTATCTTTAACAGGTGTTCAATACGCTGTTTTTGCAATAATCGCAATTTTTGCCTATTGGAAATGGTTACGTTTTTATAATCAACAAAGCACTGCACAAGATGATTAAAATTGCTATATCGGGTCCTGAAAGTAGCGGAAAAACAACGCTCACAAAAGCATTAGCATTGGATTTTAATTCGCCTTTTGCGGAAGAATATGCTCGTATTCACTTGGAAAATAACCCAAATTATTCACAAGAAGATTTGGAAATAATGGCAAAGGGTCAGCTCGCATTATGGAGTAAGCTGCCTCAAAGTCAAATCCGTTTTTACGACACTGAATTTATGGTGTTCAAAATATGGTCAGAAGAAAAATATAATTCATGTTCACCACTAATAGAAAACGAATTAAAAAATCAAAGATTTGATTTATACTTTATATGCAGTCCTGATATTCCTTGGGAATACGACCCACTGCGCGAAAATGAATTAGACAGAGACCAATTATTTGAGAAATACATAGCGTTGGCTACTAAGATGAAATATCCATTTAAGGTTTTAGAAGGAAGTCATCCCGAAAGATTAGCAACTGCTATTCGAGAAGTAGAGAAAATTCTTTCTACTATTTGACGCGATTCATGCCCATTGCTTTGAGCATCCACATTGGTAATGCTTTTCCAGGTTTTCTATTTTTTAAATGAACATACCAGCCTAGTTTTTTCATAACTGGAACTTTATGCGTTTCTACAAATTCTATCCAAGCGCCATCAGGGTCTTCGATATATGAAAACCTTCCTCCTGCTTCACCCATATCAAATGTTTTTCCGCTATCTACTGTAAAAGGGAATCCTTTTTCTTTACACTCTTTTTCCAGTGCATCCATTCCTTGCACATCAAAACACAAATGAATAAAGCCCCAATCGCCCCAAAATCTGTTTTCGAAAATCTTTTTACAATCCGTGCGGTCAATTGCCTGAATCAATTCAATTTTTGTTGGCCCTAATAAAGGAGCAAAAGGCCCTTTACGCAATTCAGGGTGCGACAATAAAACTCGTCTAAATTTATGATTTGCGCCTTCAATTCCTTCGAAACAGTCAAACGTGTCAGTCACATCATACTCGACTTTGGAATAACCCAAAATGTCGGAATACAACTTCATGGAGTTTTCTATATTGCTCACCCCTATCAAAGCACCGGCAACTCCACCTGTTTTACCAAGGAATTTTGTGTGCTGAAACGTTGTTTTTTCTTCCACTACGTTAAAGATGTTTCCATTGGGGTCTTGCGCAAAAAAATGAGGTTCACCATGTGGGGTAGTTTTTATATCTCCTAACAGTTCTGCTCCATTTTTCTTCATAAATGCATAAGATGCTTTCACATCTTTTGATTTTATTCTACAAGCAAAAAGGCCATAATCTCCCAATTGAATGGAAAAATTTGCTTTTTCAGTTGGACGGCTAGTGAACTGCCAAATTTCAAAACCACCACCTCCCTCCATGGAAAGAGCTAATGTTGCAGTTCTTGAATGTACAACTCCACCAGTATAACGTGTCATTAAAGGAGCTTCAGCTGCTTCTTCAAATATACGTACATCAACACCGAAGTTTTTTCTGTACCAACTCCAAATTTCTTGTACGTTTGGTACACCTATACCCATTTGCTGAATTCCACAAATAATCTTTTCCATTGCTTATGCTTTAATACTTTTTGCGACTTTATTCAATTTTTCCACAGAAGTGCGAAACAACTGCCACTCTGTTTCATTCATGTTTACCTCATCAATTACACTTATTCCATTTTCACTTATTTGGCACGGCAAACTTACAAACAAGTCGTCCGAAAAGTCTAATTTTTCTTTCCAGAACTTACTCATTGTAATAGATACTGGAATTCTAATTGTTTCTTTTGATAAAAAAGCTTTTACGATATAAATGGCACATTCTGCAACTCCAAACTTCGTTGCTTCCTCTGTTTTACGGATAATGGTCGCACTTTGAACTAGTTCTTGATGTAACTCGATTTTTTCTTCTTCAGTAAAAAAATCGGCTTTTGATTCACCATCCATTTTTAAAGCACTAAAAACTGGAACCATTGATGCACCGTGTTCACCCAAAACTTCAACGGAAATAACTGACAGAATATTCTTTTTTTGTTCTATTAAGTATTTTAATCGAAAACTATCCAATGCCGTTCCTGTACCAACAACTGTAATCTTTTCCTTAAAAAAAGCTGAAATCCATTGTGTTATAAGTTCAACTGGATTGGTAACCACAATAATTTTAGCCGTTGTTTTCGGTTGAATTCCGTCAAACGCTAGAGGAATAATTTCTTTATTTCGCTCAATGACACTCAGGCGGTCTTCTCCTTTTTCATTTCTCACACCAGCGCAATAAAAGAAAAAATCTGCCTCCGCAGCTTTTGAACTATCATTTAAATACATGCGAACATTCGAAAAGCTTGCCGCATGAGCCACATCCAAATACCTACCACTTATCCAGTCAGCAGGGTCAATAATAGTTAATTCCGAATTGAGAAAACCGCTTGCCAATAGAGAAGCAATTGTAACACCTGTCTCGCCTAAGCCAATAACACAAAATTTCATTTAATCCAGAATTTCTAATTTAGCAAAACGAAGAATTAATGTTTTCTGACCAACTCTTGGGAAAAATACTGTTGCTTTTTGATTAGGTGATTTACCTTCTAATGCTGTTACTTTTCCTTTACCAAACCGCTCGTGTTGAACATTATAGCCAACCTTCAAAGGTTTATTTTCACTACTTGAATTAGAACTATTTGATGCTGTTGTATCTGACAGTTTCCTTAGTGGTTTACTTGGCATTTTAAACCCTGTTTCTGCTCGACTTTGCGGCTTATCATAATGAGAAGGTCGTTGAAAGCTTTTTAGTGAGCGACCACCTGATTGCACAGCACGGTTTTCATGATGTACATATTGTTGATCTATTTCATCAATAAAACGACTTGGCTCGGCTGTAATTAATTGGCCATATCTATAACGACTTGAAACATAGGATAAGTTACATGCTATTTCAGCTCGTGTTAACGCAACGTAAAACAAACGTCGTTCTTCCTCTAATTCACTTCGTGAAGTCAATGAAAGCTGTGACGGAAATAAGTTTTCCTCCAAACCAACAATGAAAACATAAGGGAACTCCAAGCCTTTTGACGCATGAATTGTCATCAATGTTATCTTATCGATGTCCTCGTCTTTTTCTTGATCGGCATCGGTTAACAACGCAACATCAATCAAGAAATCGCTCAATGTTGCAAGTGTATTTTCTTCTTGCGAAACAGAAAACTCCTTGATACCTGCAAGTAACTCTTGGATGTTTTCATATCGTGTTACTCCTTCGGGGGTTTTATCGTCATAAAGTGTTTTTAAAATCCCTGTTGATGTTGCTATTTCATTAGCTAAATCGTATGCTTGTGTTTTATCCAGTTTTAGAGCAAAACCTCTTATTTTCGTAACAAAATCTGTGATTTTATTTTTGGCAGCAGACTGAATGCTAACCGGGTAACGTTGAAAATCAGAAATCACTTCCCAAACAGAAACATCGTATTGTTGAGCCGCTAAAATGCAGGCATCGAATGACGTTGACCCAATTCCTCTTTTCGGATAGTTGATTACTCTTTTTAGAGCTTCTTCATCTTTGGGGTTAGCAGTTAATCGAAAATAAGCAATTAAATCTTTTATTTCTTTTCGCTGATAAAAAGATAGACCACCATAAATCTTATATGGCATGTTTAACTTTCGTAAAGATTCCTCAAAAGAACGAGATTGAGCATTTGTTCGATACAAAATAGCAAAGTCTTGATATTTGGCACCTGTTTGTTTTTTTATGTCAAATATTTTATTGGTAATTACCCTACCCTCTTCGTTGTCTGTTAAACAGCGGGTAATATTAATTTTAGTTCCATCCGAATTCTGCGTCCAAACCTCCTTTTTAATCTGGTCGTGGTTTCTAGCGATAATGCTATTTGCCGCTTCTACAATGTTTTTTGTACTTCTGTAATTCTGCTCTAGTTTATATAATTTGTAATCCGGATAATCTTTTTTAAAGTTGAGAATGTTCTGAATATTCGCTCCACGGAAAGAATAAATACTTTGTGCATCATCACCAACAACACAAATATTTTCATATAATGCAGCTAATTTCTTTACAATTAAATACTGCGAATAATTTGTATCTTGGTACTCATCTACAAGGATATAGCGGAATTTTTGTTGGTAAAAATTTAGTACATCTGGAAAATCTCGCAATAACACATTGGTTTTAAACAGCAAATCGTCAAAGTCCATTGCGCCCGATTGAAAGCATCGCTTATCGTATTCTTTATAAATGCGGAACAATTCGGGACGACGAGCCATTCTGTCTTCACCTACTATTTCAGCATTTGCCTCATACGCATCAGGCGAAATAAGATTGTTCTTTGCGCTAGAAATTCGACCATGGACGCTACTTGGCTTATAAATTTTATCGTCTAGACCAAATTCCTTGATTACGGCTTTTATAACACTTCTTGAGTCTTGGGTATCGTAAATCGTAAAGTTGGAAGGATAACCAAGTTTTTCTGAATTAAATCGTAAAATCTTTGCAAAAACAGAGTGAAAAGTACCCATTGAAATATTTTTTGCCTCACTATCACCAACGATAGCCGCAATTCTATTTTTCATTTCTTTGGCTGCTTTATTGGTAAAGGTGAGCGCCAAGATATTGAACGCATCCACTCCTCTTTCCATCAAATAGGCAATTCGATACGTTAACACCCTCGTTTTTCCTGAGCCAGCACCAGCAATAACCATCATCGGACCTTCCACATGCTCTGCTGCCTCTCTCTGACTTGCGTTTAATTCGTCTAAATAATTCATTATCTCCTTTTGGAAAATTGTTTTTTGTAGTGTGATTAACTACTTAACAAAGCTAATGATTTTTTGAGATTTAGTTGGCTATGTTTGAGACAACATTTCGAAAACTTTCCAATCCAGCTTCGATATTCTCTACAATCTCGTTTGCTAAAATATCGGGGTCGGGTAAACTGTCTATAAGAATATAATTTTTTAGAATCTGGATTTATTCGCCTTTCAAAGGTTTTACATCAACAGGTTCACAGTATTCGCTTATCAAATCAATCCCTTTGTAACACTCTTCCACTACATCAGGCTCACAACAATAGTCTTTATAACGTGCTGTCCAACATAAATTTTTTAACGTTGTAAATGCATCAATTACATCATCATCTTCAACATTTTCTTCTACTAATTGCAATAATAACACATGCTTCGATTTCTTTTTATTTGTATTGTTGTAATAGTGTTCAAAAGACGAAAAATTAGTAATTCGACCATTCATTTGAGACTCATAACTACCAGGAAAGAGTTCAGAATGAAAATAATGTAATGCAGAATAATAAGCCGTTGTAATTACCCAGTCCCCAAATTTATTTTCTTTGTGCTGATTGAGAAATTCACAAGCTTCTTTGTTATGTCTAGCGTGATTTAGGCTCATATCTCAAATTAAATCCTTCAGCTTTTATTAAGTCTCTATTGATTGAATCTCCGTTTGGCATTATCAAAAAGTCAATATTGAATTCAATATTATTGTGTTTCTTTTTTATTTCTCTCAGAATTTTATACGCTGATTTGCGAGACTCTGACAAAAAGTGGTTTTTATTTACAATCAACAGTAATTCAAATGAATCAATATTGTGAATTTTTAATAAAACAGACTCACAGTCAAAATCAATAACTTTAAATTCCTTAATCATTTTTTCAGTAATCTTCGTTGCATGCTTCAAGTTCTTTGAAAAATACTCCCGAACTGCATTTTGACTAGCGTCTAAACCTTTTTGAAAACCATCATAAAAAGCCTGTTCTTTGACAGCTTCTTCATTGTTTTTCGTCCAATTTGGGTTCGTCAATGAATTCAATAAATCGTCTTGAAACATTTGATTTGACTGCATTTTACCTTTTAGATTTGCTGTAAATATAAACAATTTTAAAAAAACGACTAAAGTCAAGTGTTATTTCATTGCGAAATGTCTTGCGTATTGATATTAAAAAAAGCCACATATTTATTCGAAATTATGTATGATTTACATTACCTTTAATCCTCAAACTCCTCCGTTATCTTCCGAAAACTTTCCAATCCAGCTTCAATATTCTCCACAATCTCGTTTGCTAAAATATCGGGGTCGGGTAAATTATCTAAATCTGCTAGACTTTCATCTTTGAGCCAAAAAATATCGAGGTTGGTTTTATCGCGTTGGATGATTTCATCGTAAGAAAATTTACGCCATCTTCCTTCAGGATTTTCTTCTGACCACGTTTCTTTGCGGTTGTTGCGGTTGGTTGGATTGTAACATGAAATAAAATCACGCAAATCGGCTAACTCCATGGTTTTCTTCTTGAGGGTATGATGCACATTCGTTCTGTAATCATAAATCCAAACTTCTTTAGTCCAAGGGTCTCTTGATGCGGGTTTATTGTCGAAAAATAATACGTTAGCTTTTACTCCGTGGGCGTAGAAAATGCCTGTGGG
>SKGS01000194.1 GCA_007117355.1 Lishizhenia sp.
AGATTTTTCTTTTCGACAATAAAAGAAGTGCTTCTTATTTCAATAAAAATCCTTAGCTTTAGAATGATTTCTGTAATCATAAAATAATTTTAAGCCGATTTATTTGATGGACTTAAAAAATAATTTAGTTCGAGATTTATATTGGTTGATTGCTCAGCCTTCGCCATTAAAAGAAAATAGCATTTCTAACCTGCCATTGTTTCCAGAACTTTGGAAAAAGAAACTTCTTTTACAACATCAAAAATGGTTTTATAACTTAGATGTTAATCCAAAACCATTAATCGAATTTATAAGTAAAACTAAAACTAGTCGATTGGGTATTTATGCGGAAAGGCTTATGCACTTTCTTTTTGAACATTCTCCATTTATTGAACTTAAACTTTGTAATTATCAGGTTATTGAAAATAAAGTTACCATTGGTGAAATTGATTTTGTTATTGAGTGGGAGGAAAGATTAATACACATCGAATTATCGGTAAAATATTATCTCGACTCTAAAAACGATGATGTTTTTGAAAATTGGATAGGTCCATCTGGCAATGATAATTTGTCCAAAAAAATAGAAAAGGTTATTACTCATCAACTTCCTCTTTGCCAAAGTATCCAATTTAGAAATGAGACTAAGTTGTGGGCAGAATCTTTCTTTTGGTTAGGCGGTATATTTTTTTCCAATTCACAATCCCCGCCAAACTGGATTTCTCAAGACACCAATCTAGGGAGTTTTTCTAATTTGATAGATTGGTGGAAAGTAAACCAAAATATGACTAAAGACTTTCATATTATTCTAAGACCAAGTTGGATGATGGACACATTAAAGCCTGCTTCAAATTTTATAATTCAACTTCCAAATGACATTATTGAAATACAAGGACTTTTAACAAATCATGGAGCATTATTCCTCAGAAACAAAATCAGCGAGCGATTACACTTTTTAGTCAGTAATAATTGGCCAAGTCCTTGCTACTAAAGGAATGTTTAAAAATGTACTATAATCGACTGATAAATATCATTTTTTCTTTTCTACTTGAAACCCTAGATTTGTACTAAAGACAATTATTGATGATTCGATTTTTATATAAAAAAATTCTTAAGCCGTTACTTTTTAAATTAGACGCTGAACTCGTACATGATTTATTTGTGAGTTTTGGTAGCTTTTGTGGAAGAACCAAACTATGTCGAGGAATTATTAAATCCATTTATGGCTTAAAACATCCCTATCCTTCAATAACTGTTGATGGAATTACGTATAAATCCCCTGTAATGTTAGCTGCTGGATTTGATTATAATGGTCGATTAGCTACTATCTTAGACTGTGTAGGGTTTGGAGGTGATGAAATTGGTTCTGTAACTGCTAGACCCTGCGAGGGGAATGAAAAACCTCGACTCAAAAGAATGATAAAATCCCAATCTCTAATAGTTTACAAAGGTTTAAAAAATGATGGTGTAGAAGAAATTATTAATCGATTAAAAAAAACAAGACAACCAAAAGATTTCATTTGGGGCATAAGTATTGCTAAAACAAACGATAGTAAAAGCGCATGCAAAGCCGACGGAATTAACGATTATTGCTATTCCTTTAAAAGGTTAAATGAAGAAAATATTGGAGATTTTTATACTATTAATATCTCTTGCCCTAATGCTCACGGTGGAGAAACATTTACCACTCCACAATTATTAAATGAGTTAATGGAAAAAATATTCACCATTAAAACAAAAAAGCCTGTTTATGTCAAAATGCCAATAAATTTAGACTTTAAGGAATTCAATGAATTGATGGAAGTCTTAAATAAATACCCAGTTAATGGTGTTGTAATTGGCAACTTAAACAAAAACTATAAAGAAGCAACTTTCCCAGAAGAGGCTCCACCCGAATATCGCGGAGGTTTAAGTGGCAAGACCTGCCAGAAACGCTCAACTGATTTGATAAGAAAAACGAAAGAGACTTGGGGAGATAGATTTACTATTATTGGTTGTGGTGGAATTTTGACGGTAGAAGATGCATTACAAAAAATGGAAGCAGGCGCTGATTTACTCCAGTTAATTTCAGGTATGATTTTCGAAGGACCTCATCTTATGAAAGATATTGCAAAGGCAATCAGTCATAAAAAACACTTGAATTAAGGTAGGACTTATCACAAATAAAATCCTATTTTTGCTACTAAACTTTACAAAATGGCAAACAATTTACTCAAAGGAAAAAAAGGAATCATTTTTGGCGCGTTAAATGAGCAATCTATCGCTTGGAAAGTTGCAGAAAAGGCGCATGAAGAAGGTGCAGAATTCGTTCTGACAAACGCCCCAATTGCAATGAGAATGGGAGAAATAAATGCTTTGGCAGAAAAAACTGGAAGTCAAATTATTCCAGCAGATGCCACAAGCGTTGAAGATTTAGAAAACTTAATCCAACAATCCATGGAGATTCTTGGTGGAAAACTAGATTTTATCCTCCACTCTATCGGTATGTCTCCTAATGTGAGAAAAGGAAAACACTACACAAATATAAACTACAATTTTTACAATCAAACCTTAGATGTGTCCGCTGGCTCTTTGCATAAAACTTTAGCAACAGCAATGAAACTTGATGCTATAAATGACTGGGGTTCAGTTGTTGCATTAACATATATTGCAGCACAACGTATTTTTCCAGACTATAATGACATGGCTGATGCTAAGTCGCTACTTGAGTCGATAACAAGAAGCTTCGGTTATCATTATGGAATTAAGAAAAAAGTGAGGGTCAATACAATATCTCAGTCTCCTACCGTCACCACAGCTGGTAAAGGGATTAAAGGTTTTACAGAATTCATAAACTTCAGCGAACAAATGTCTCCACTTGGCAATGCTCCAGCAGAGGCTTGTGCGGATTACTGTATCACGATGTTCTCTGATTTAACTAGATACGTAACTATGCAGAATTTATTCCATGACGGTGGATTTAGCAATACAGGAGTTACTCAACAAGTAGTTGATAGATTCTCAGAAATTTAACAATTCTTTCTAAAGGGTGAGCAATTTCTCACCCTTTAATTATCGAAACTCATACAAACTGATTCTTCTATGAAACGATTTCTGGTTATCCAAACAGCTTTTTTAGGAGATGTGATTTTGGCTACACCAGTATTTTCTGAATTAAAACGAATTTATCCAGATTGCGAAATTGATGTTGTGGTAAGAAATGGAAACCAATCACTACTTCAAAACAACCCAAGTATTAATAACATTTTTGTTTTTGATAAGTCTAAAACTAAAATATCTGCGATTTTAGAAATACTCAAAAAAACAAGAAAAAATAAATATGACGAAGTAATAAATCTTCAGCGTTACCTTAGTGCTGGACTTATTGCTCTTTTTTCATCGTCAAAAAAAAGAATCGGTTTCAACAAAAATTCTATCTCGTTTATTTACACAAAAAAAGTTCCTCATTCACTAGAAAATGGTCAGCACGAAGTTGAAAGAAACCTCTCTACAATTGCTCACCACAAACCTAATAAACTGGTAAAACCAACGCTTTATCCTAGTGAAAAAGATTTTGAAAACGTACAAAAATTTAAAAAAGAACCTTATTACTGCATTGCTCCAGCGTCAATTTGGTTCACCAAACAACTTCCAGAAGAAAAATGGATAGAGTTGATTCAGCTTTTGACTAGAAAAGGCAAGGTTATTCTCTTAGGCGGTGCGAATGATCTTAAACTTTGTGAAACACTTCGGTTTAAAAGCAAGAGAAATGTTCTAATCGCTGCTGGAGAATTGAGTCTTCTTGAAAGCGCTGCATTAATGAAAGATGCACTAATGAATTTTTGTAATGATTCCGGACCGCTTCATATTGCTTCGGCAGTTAATGCCCCTGTTAGAGCTTTTTTCTGTTCAACCGTTCCAAGCTTTGGATTTGGTCCTTTATCTGATGACGCTAGAGTTATCGAAGTTGATACAAAACTTTCTTGTCGTCCGTGTGGAATTCATGGCAAAACAGCCTGTCCCTACGAACATTTTAAATGTGCAAAAATGATAGAAATAAATTCAGAGAATCTGAATATATAATTGTACCTTTATGCCATTAATTACATGATATGAAAGCTCTTACAATTCTTACATTTTTTTTGACTGCTCTTTTGTATTCTTTTGCTCAAATGTATTTCCCGCCAAATAATTCCGATGAATGGGAAACAATTTTACCCAGTGAGCTAAATTGGTGCGAATCTAAAATTGATAGTCTAAATATCTTTTTGGAAGACAACAATACCAAAGCATTCATCCTTTTAAAAGATGGAAAAATAGTTATTGAAGAATATTTCAACGATCACTCGGCAAGTACCAATTGGTATTGGGCTTCCGCTGGAAAAACACTTACAGCTTATTTAGTAGGTATTGCGCAACAAGAAAACCTGCTCTCTATTTCAGATGAAACAAGTGATTATTTAGGTGAAGGATGGACTTCCGCAACAAATGAACAAGAATCAGAAATAACCATTTGGCATCAATTAACCATGACTTCTGGATTAGATGACCAAGTGAATAACTTAGATTGTACAGATCCAAATTGTCTTGAATTTCTTGCAGAAGCTGGTACAAGATGGTCTTACCACAACGCACCATATACTTTGTTGACTAAAGTTATTGAAGAAGCTTCTGGGTTAACGTTAAATGCCTACACCAACCAGAAAGTAAAAAATCCTACTGGAATGGATGGTCTGTACGTTAATCAAGGTTTCAACGCTGTATATATAAGTACTGCGAGAAGCATGGCTCGATTTGGATTGCTTACCTTAAATAATGGAAACTGGAATGGAAACTCGGTTCTGAATGATCAAAACTATTTTCAACAAATGACTACAACTTCTCAGTCTTTAAATAAGTCGTATGGTTACTTGTGGTGGCTGAATGGCAAAGACAGTTTTTTAGTACCCCAAAGTCAGTTTGAATTTCAAGGCTCGCTAATGCCAAATGGACCAAATGATTTGATTACTGCTCTTGGCTTGAATGGTCAATTTATTAATGTTGTACCTTCTCAAGGTTTAGTATGGATAAGAATGGGGGAAGCACCAGGAAATGACCTCGTTCCATTTATGCTAAATGACGCAATCTGGGAATATATTAATGACTTCGAGTGTAATCCCTTAAATACGATGAACAATAAGTCGGTTGACTTCACTGTTTTCCCTAATCCATTTAATGATGAACTTACTATAAAACTAAATGGTGATTACAAAAACTATTCGTATTCCTTGGTAAACACTCTTGGTGAAACCGTTTCTACAGGTGAGTTAACTGAAAAACTAAATTTTCGTCACTTGGATTCGGGAATTTATTACCTGACTATTTTACATAAAAAAGATGGGGGCTTTGAAAAAGTTAAAAGTGTAAAGGTTTTGAGACGTTAAGATGTTAAGACGTTAAGATTTTGAGATGTTAAGAAGTAAGACGTTAGATGTTAGACGGTTTAGACGTTAAACCTTAGACAAAAGACTTTAAACGATTGATGTTGGCAAAGTGTTAATTTAAGGAGACCGAGTGACGCGACGGTAGGCGATGCGTTGAGCTTGTCGAAATGAGTGTTGTATCGAGGGCGACTGATAACTGTTAGCATCTCGATAAACTCGATGACCAACACTAGATGTTAGACTTTATTAAAATTTTACTTATTAACCTAGGTGAATGAAAAAGCCTGGATAAACACTGACCTTTGTGGAAACCAATAAAATTAGAAATTATGGAAACTACAAAATGGGTTATTGATCCAACACATAGTGAATTACTTTTCAAAGTAAAGCACTTAATGATTACAAATGTTAAAGGTGAGTTTAGAAATTTCACAGGAGAAATTACCACAAAGGGAGAGGATTTTACAAATGCTAAAGTTGTTGCGTCTGTTGATTCAAGCTCTGTTTTTACTAATAATGATGATAGAGATACCCATCTGAAAAGTGGTGACTTTTTTAATGTTGAAGAATTTGACAAAATAACTTTTGAGGGAACTTCATTCGAGAAAAAATCAGATGACGAATATACTTTAAAAGGTAATTTAACAATTATCGGTAATACCAAGGAAGTAAGTTTAGCTGTTGATTTCGGTGGAATTGCAACTGACCCTTGGGGAAATAAAAAAGCTGGTTTCTCAATTACTGGTAAAATAAACAGAAAAGACTGGGGACTTAACTGGAATGCAGCATTAGAAGCGGGTGGTGTTCTTGTAAGCGATGAGGTAAAAATTAGTGCAGAACTTCAATTTATTGTAGGTTAGTTCGAATAAATATAAAACCAAGAGGGTGTCTATTTAGATACCCTCTTTTTTTTCGAAACATTCAATTTTATAATCCTTTGGTTAAAAGCTCTTTTGCTTGTTCAGCATAAAATCCATTTTGAGCAATAATCAACTTTAAAAGTTCTTGCGATTTTTCTTTTTGATTCATGGCTACATAAATCTTAGCTGATAACCACTTCGATTCTTCATAAAAATTCATCAGTTCAATATCATAAGCCTTTTCAAAATGATTTAATGCTAATGAAAACTTTTCTTGGTTTAGCAAACTGAAAGCTAAATAAAAGTTAGCATTTCGATCTTCAGGAAATTGACTTAAAATTTTTTCAAAATGAGCATCCGCTTTTTTCCATTCTTTAGCTTTCAAAAAACCAAGAGCTTCTTTTAAAAAATCCATGTATTCTATTGTTTGCTCTGTTTGTTCAATCCAGTTTTCTTTGTTGGAAGGTAATTCTGTATTCGCAGGCGTGCCAGTCAGCTCTCCAGTAAAAGATAGTTCAGGTCGAATTAATCGATAGTCTATTACTTTAAAATCATGTAAGTATAGCTCTTTGCTCAAACGAAATTTTAAACTTTTAGAATATTTACTACTAATCAATTCTGGAAGTTTAATTGGCAGTTTTAATGGAGAAAAAGATGTTTGTTCGTTAACCTCAATTTCACTTTGTTCCATTTTTATAAAATTTTCCTTACTATCCTCCTTTATCGATTTAATATCAGTTAGATTCAAAATATGTTCGCCATTTTTATTGTCAACATCTATGTATTGATTTTCACTTGTCTTATTTGTAGTTTCTTTCAGAATAAGAGAACTTTCAACTGAATTAGTTGATGACAATTCCGAAAAACTGTTTTTTGATACAATTTGGTTTTCATCCTTTGAGATAATCGCAAAAAATAAAAGAGAAAATCCAGCACTAGTGATTAAGAATGTCCATAAATAATTAAAATTAAATGTGATTTTGAACTTGTTATCCAATTTTTTCAAATCTTCTGTTGTTGCCCCAGTTAATTCAAATCCTTCGAGCGCATCTTGTTCAAAGGAAGACTGATTTGCTTTTTTCTCAATAGAATAATCTCCTGATTTCTCATTTAAATAACGGGAAATATCATCTCTAGAGAGCAAATCTTCTCTTTCAAAAATGCTATTTAAATTATTTTTACTTTTCATTTTGCTCTAGTATTAATAACAAATTGCGTTTTCCATTCTGTATGGCACTTTTTACCTTTTTCAAAGGAATTTCAAATTCTGAACTTACCTCTTGGTAACTTTTTTTATGTAGATAAAATTGAGTGATACACAATTGTTGTTCTTCATTTAGTTGTTCAAGAGCCAATTCTAGTTTTTGTAGCATCTCCTCTTTCTCCATTTTCTCACTAAGCTCCTGATCATCAAATGGCACATTTTCATCAATTTCTTTAGTATCCAATTGTTTTTTTCTAAGCTTCATCAAACATTCATTTCTAGTTACTTGATAAAGCCAAGACTTGAAAAATGTAATTTCATTTTTTTGAATTTTCGATGTGAGCTTTGAAAATACCTCCATGGTTATGTCTTCTGCATCTTCTTTGTTTTTTAAATATTTCAAAGAAGTACCAAAAACCAAGTGACCATATCGTTTATACAATTCCGCTAATGCTTTGTCAGAAGATTTGATAGCCAATTGTGCTACCAAGTCTTCATCAGAAAGCTTTTTGTATGTCGAACGAAATATTGCCATTTAATGTAAAGATGCACAATTTTATGATTTCCATAAAATAAGAAGAAAAACATTTATTAATTTCACAAACCTTTTAACTATAAATTTGTTACAAACGTATGCTAAGGTTATATATCATCCTAGTTTTTACTTTCTTTATTGTTGAGGAAAACAAAGCTCAACTCATTAAAAATAAAGGAGATAATGAGGCTACAGAACTACAATTTGGTTCTTCAAGAATTATTAATGGTCACTCGGATAAAATTTTATCTAAAAGCGAATTAGAATTTCGAGTAGAACATAAATTCGGAGACATTGCTGGTGAATTTGGTGGTTTTTCTACGTTCTACGGACTAGATAATTCGTCAGATATTCGCATTGCTTTAGAATATGGTGTTCTCGACAACATCATGATTGGTATGGGCAGAAATAAGGGTGCCGGTCCATATAGAGGTTTGTTGGACGGATTCATTAAGGCAAATATTACGCAACAAACTGAAAATAATTCAATGCCATTTTCAAGTAGCTTATTGCTAAGTTCTACACTTGTTTATTCAGAGAGAACCAATGACTTAACATCTATCAATTCTTATCCAGAATTTCAACATAGAATGGCTTATGCCTCGCAACTTATTCTAACACGAAATTTCTTCGATAGAATAATTTTTTCTCTTAATCCAACTTATGTACACAGAAACTTAGTCACACCTGACGACCAAAACGGTCTTTTCAGTTTAGGAATTTCAGGATATGTAAAAATTACGGAGAAATTTGGCATACTTTCTGAATACTACTACAACTTAAATGAGGAGAACAAACGAGAAGAATACCAGAATAGTCTTTCATTTGCCTTGGAGTGGCGAACATTTGGGCATGTTTTTAGTATTTATGCTTCGAATGCAAGAGGTTTTACTGAACAACAATTTATACCATATACGCCGAGCAATTGGCTAGATGGAGGTTTTCGTTTAGGTTTTGCAATTTTAAGAAAATTTGAATTTTAAACTAAAAATATGAATACACTTTTTAAATCAGTCGTTTTATTTTGTGCTATTGTTCTATTCAGTAACTGCTCAAAAGACAAAACAGAAGAATTGACAGAAAATTTAGAATGTGACGCTGTGATTTCTTTTTCAGAAGACGTTTTACCATTAATTTCTGTCAATTGTTCTACTTCGGGTTGTCATGGCGGAGGTAGTGGAGCTGCTGGTTATGTCCTTACAAATTATGATAACATTAATCAGCACAAAACCATCATTTTACAAACCATGCAGCATGTGTCCGGAGTAACTCCCATGCCTTTAGGACAGAGTAAATTACCAAATGAATCTATAAATATCGTCGCTTGTTGGATAGAACAAGGAGCACCAAATAATTAAAAGTATTATGATGAAATATCTTCTCTCTTTTGTATTAATTTCCTGTTTAAGTATTCAAGCTCAAGAACTTAAACTTGCTATTCCTAAAACAGAAGTAACTTTCTTTTTTCATGGTGAAAAAGTGAATGGCACTGTAGAAGGTTTTGATGGTACGATTAATATCAACTTAAATGATCTTAAAAAGTCTAAAGTTCAAGGAAGTGTTGATGTTTCTACCATTCAAACTGGAATAAAAATGCGAGATAGACATCTAAATTCGTCTGATTACTTTGATAGTGAAAAATTTCCGAAAATGACATTTGTTTCTACTTCTATTACAGAAGTTGGCGACAAGTTACTCGTTAAAGGAAAACTTACCATTAAAGAAACAACAAGAGAGGTACATTTTGAATTAGTGATTGAAGAAAACAATATTGTTTTTACAAGTACAATTAACACTGAAGACTATGATGTTATGAAAAAAAAGAAAAGGGAAAAAACCGAAGTAGATATTACTGTTAATGTCCCTTTAAGTTAAATTTAAATTTTATAATTATGAAGAAAAAAATACTTTTTGGAACATTGATTTTAGGCTTAGTTGCATTTCAATATGAAACTAACTATGAAGGAAAATTTATTTCCTATCACCAGTTGGAAAAACTGAATACAAGTGGCGGTATAACGAGCCAAACAGGTGCTCCCGGTGAACAAAACTGTACAGGATGTCACGCAGGTTCTGTACAAGATGGGAATAACGGTATAAACCTTTTAACGATAGACGGGACAAGCGGAAATACTTTTGAGGCTGGTGAAGTATTAACTATGAATTTAACACTAACGGATGCTACTTCGAAAAACGGATTTCAGCTCGTAGTTCTTGATGAAAATAACGAAATGGCTGGTTCATTTACCATTACCGATTCTCAGCGCACGCAACTTCGTCAAAATAACCAACTTGGTCGTCAATATGTGACTCATACAGCCGCAGGTACAAGCTCCAATTCATGGAATTTTGAATGGAATACTCCTGAAGAAGCAGGAACTTATATGTTTTATTTAGCATCAAATAGAACCAATGCTAATAACGGAAGCAGCGGAGATATTGTGCATCTCTCAAATCATACTTTTATAGGTGAAGGAGAAGATAATACAACAAATGTAAAATCAATAAGTAAGAACGATTTTTCAACTAGTTTTAATTATTTATCTGAATTAAATCAGTTTAAATTAGAAATTGAAAATTCTGAATTGGCGAACATCACATTAAATATTATTGATATTCAAGGGAAATCAATGTTTTTCCGTGATTTAGGCACCTTTACTCCAGGAGACCACAGCGAAATAATCCCTATTCAAGAAACACTAAATTCAGGAATTTACATAGCAACTATTTTCTTTAATAATAGACCTGTTTCTCATAAGTTTAGCGTGAATTAAAGATTTTTTCCTTGTTAAGTTTGGACATCATGCTGTCCATACAAACAACTAAAATGCTTACACAAACAACCAACACAAAAGAAAATTCAGTATTTTTTACATTTTTATATTTTATAAATGAATATTTTACATTTATGAGTATTTTTTATTTTCTAAAATATTTTTATACATTTTTATGCATATTTTTATTTTATGAAAGAATATTTAGACAAAGCAGCAAAATATAACTTCTGGAACGATACTGTGGAAATAGGTTTCGAACGTCCTCAATATGCGAGGTGGGTAAAATCTTTTCTCGGAAATAACTTGATAAAAGTACTCGTAGGACAACGAAGAACAGGAAAAAGCTACATACTGCGTCAATTAATAAACCACATCATAACATCGGGTGTCCCAGCTAAAAACACCTTGTATATAAACACGGAATATACCGTTTTTCAATTTTTAAAACACGCAACAGACCTAGATGATTTTATAAAATACTATAAAGAAGCCTTTAAAATCAAGGGTCGATTTTATGTGTTCATTGATGAAGTACAAGCGATTCACGAATGG